>JAEXBH010000124.1 GCA_023394215.1 Bacillota bacterium
TTGAAGGGTCTTGTAAGAAACTTTAGCCCAACCGCCTTGGCTTCCATAAAACTTGACGTATTCACCGGGTGTCAAATTAAGCAAAACTTTTGAATCTACCGACTGAGAACTATAAACACTCGCTTCCTGTCCCACTTTTTTATATGCCTGAAGCTTATCACTGTAAGCTTGATCCTGATTTCCCTTAGGATTCGCTTTTTCAGCGTTCAAAGCCTGATCTTTGTTATTTTCAACAATCTTGGCAGTGTCGGCATTTACGCTGCTGCTGTTAGGCAAATTTGCGCTTATAACAAAAGATAAGGAAACAACAGCTATCAACCCAAGTGTAATATTTCTAATCCTCTTGAATTTTCTATCCCTATCTCTTCTTTTTTTTCTCTTTATTTGCCTTATTATCAATTCTTTACTCATCTATATAAACCTTCCCGGGATTTTCTTATTTACTATTTATTATACAATATATAGTAAGGCTTTTAAAGCCATAAAATTATTAAATCTTAACTATTTTGAAATTTTTTTGTAATTTTTTATCTAAAAATTTCTCAAGTCTTTCTGAAAATTTTTCCCTTCTGTCAGTGACATAAAATTCCAAACTTCCAAGTCCCGCTCCTATTTGAGATTTAAGCAAATCAGCCTCTTTCAGCCTATTTTTCACAGCACTTGCCGTATCTGCAGAAGGATCTATAATCTTAACATCCTCCCCTATGGCCCTTGAAAAATATTCAGTCCAAAGAGGATAGTGAGTACAACCCAAAATAAGAGCTTTGTAACCTTTATCCCTAAAAGGTCTTATGTAACTATCCACTAAATCTTGCGTATCTTCAACGCTCAATTCTTCCTCTTCAAGGTTTTTGACAACGTCTATACAAGCAACCTTTGACAAACTCACATTTTTATATCTTTGCTCAACAAGCTGATCATACTTTCCGGCTTCACAGGTAGCCTTAGTAGCTGCAAGTAAAATCTTGTTGTAAGATTCATCTATACTTTCTACAGCTTCTTCCAAAACCGTGATAAAGGGAAGGTCATATTTATCTCTAAACGAATCAATAACGTAAGAAGATGCGGTATTGCAGGCAACAACTATAGCCTTAACATCTTTTGTCAACAAAAATTCTATATTATTTTTTGTAAATTCATATAATTGCTTGCTGTCCTTATCTCCGTAAGGACTATTTTTCAAATCCGCAAGATATATATAATCCTCTTCGGGAAGCAAGCTTAAAAGCGCATTCAAACAGGTAATACCTCCTACACCCGAATCAAATATGCCGATTTTTCTATTATCCATAGTATCCACCTCTGAAAATTAATTTTACCACATCTATTCCTCTTTATAAACAAGGCAAGAAAAAACAGCGATATAAATCGCTGTAAGCCTCTAAGACACTATCTTAATCTGAACTGTCGATGTAAGAACATCAGAATAAGTGTAGGACACCGTCCTCATCTCATCAAAATCGTTGTTAATCTTTACAGTAAACAAACTCGGGAATGCATTTTCTATATATCCTTCTCTGGTTACAATCCTCTTTCTACCCCTATCCGCTTTTAGCAATACCTTCTTTCCGATATTTTCCTGAACTTCACTTCTAATAGCAGCTAAAGCTTCCGATCTTTTCATCACATCACCCTTTACATATTATTTGATAAGAGTATACTAACACATACGGGGTTGAAAGTCAAGAAAATTATTATTATAACCGACCACCTAAAATTAGTCAAGGTTTTTTATAGAATTTTTTTTCGATTTTTTACTCCAAAAATGCCTTATAAGCCCTGTAGGTTTCATACGCATCCGCCTTGGATACTATCTCTATAGGAGCATGCATAGAAAGCATACCGGTTCCGACATCCAAAACTTCCATTCCGTACTCTGCAAGTATATAGGCTATAGTTCCGCCGCCTCCCTGATCAACCCTGCCAAGTTCTCCGGTTTGCCAGATTACGCCCTTTTCATTGAACAGTTGCCTTATTTCCTGAACGAAACTTGCATTTGCATCATTTGTCCCGCCTTTACCACGAGCACCCGTGTATTTGGCTATACCTACACCGCAGCCCATATGGCAGGCATTTGCGGATTCCATAACTTCTTCAAAGGACGGATCAAGAGCCGCATTAACATCAGCGGAAAGAACCTTAGAATTTGCCATCGCCCTCCTAAAAGACAAATCGCTTTTTCCAAGCAACACATTTAATTCATATACAAAATTTTCAAAAAACTTTGAAGTCATACCGGTATTTCCGACAGAGCCTATTTCTTCCTTATCAACAAGAAGAGAAACTGCTGTATTTTGAGGATTTTCCACCTCAAATATAGCCCTTACATTTGCATAAGAACAGACCCTGTCGTCATGACCGTGTCCTATGATTAATGACCTGTCAAATCCAACTTCCCTTGCCTTTCCCGCAGGTACGGCCTCTATTTCGGCAACGGTAAAATCTTCTTCATCTATGTCATACTTTTCCTTTAATATTTTAAGGATATTAGCCTTAACTTTGCCCTCTTTGTCATCAGAATCCGCCGAATTCGAACCGACAATTATATTTAACTGCTCTCCCTTTATTAAATCTTCTCCGGTAAGTTTCATCTGGTCCTGAGCAAGATGCGGAAGCAAATCCGTAACATAAAATACAGGATCATTATCGTCTTCTCCTATAGATATTTCTATTTTCTTTCCCTCTCTATTATAGATAACGCCATGAAGAGACAGGGCTATAGTTGCCCATTGATACTTCTTTACCCCTCCATAATAATGAGTTTTCAAAAACGCCATAGACTCTTTTTCAAAAAGAGGAACCTGTTTTAAATCAAGTCTTGGTGAATCTATGTGAGAACCTACTATATGCATCCCCTCTTCAAGATTTTTACCAAGCACGGCTAAAACTATGCCCTTTTCCTTATTTATACAATAAATCTTGTCTCCTGCCCCTATAGAACCCTTGTTAAGATAATAGGTCAAATCTTTAAAACCTTCGGCTATAGCCATAGCCTCCACTTCTTTAACCGCCAATCTCTCAGTTTTGGCTTTTGACAGGAAATCTATATAATCCTTTGAATAGGATTCAAGCTCCGACAATTCTTTTGCGCTCAAATTTTCCCATACATTTTTTCTTTCGTATTTCATAACTACCTCCTAAACAGATAATAATATACTACAACAAAGGTTAGTTTAACTCAACTTTTTAATTTTCAAGCTTTAATCTTTAATTTTTTTGGGGTATAATATTAAAACTAAGTAATGAGGAGGTCGATTATGGAAAAAGAACAACTTCTTATAACACCCGATATGCTTATAGGCGACATTATCAGATTGAAGCCCAGAAGCCTTGGTGTTTTAATGAATTTCGGTCTTGGATGTGTTGGTTGCCCTGCAAGTCAAATGGAGTCATTGGAACAGGCGGCAGCCGTACACGGTTTAGACTTGGACTATTTAGTTGAAGCTTTAAATAGATAGCAACATAAAAAGAAGCCGGAGAAAAAATTAAATCTCCGACTTCTTTTTATGTAAATAACTTACTATATTATTTTCTCAATTTAAATCCTAAGGCTTCTTCCAATTCCTTGAGTCTGCCTCTATCGCCTTCCAATTGTCCCTTTACTTGAAACAAGTCAAAACTCGGTGCACGATTTCCCTCGATTAAAACCGGACCCTTGTCGGTGATTGCAACATCCCAACCGATAAAGTGCCCCTTACACCTTTTTGCAGCCTCAATACATAAATCTATACATTCTCTAAAATACGGAAACTTAAATCCCTTAAATTTAAATCCTGTAACAATATTTTTATCATAATAGTTAATAACCGGAATATTTGCAAAATAATCGTAGTTTACCACTCCCTCATCATCCAATATGCAGGAAGCTCCACCTAAAGAACAGTTGTCCACATCCGCATATCCTATTGCTATTCTTGATGCCACAAAAGGGGTTTTTATATTTCCATCCATATCTTTAACAGTTATAACTCTCACGCTGTTTACCGCATTAACCGACAACTTGGAAACTTCCGAATTTTGAACAATTCTTTCTTCAATAACTACAAAATTTTCTTTTACGAGTCTTTCATAGAAATCTCTATGAGACTCCCTTATATCCTTCAAAAAAATGCGTTTAACTTCGTGACCGCCGTAACCCGTAGGAGTTTTTATAAAAAATTCATCGTGCTTTTCAATGAAATTTTCAAAATCCTCAAAAGTATCATATCTTAAATCAATAGTATCTATACCTTTCAGATCACTGAAGTTACGATTAAAAAGCCCCTTATCATCGAAATAATCATTATCGGCATCGCTTATCTTAAACTTATCCGTAATCATTTGATAATGAACCTTACCGCATACAAAAGTGTCCCTATATTCTTTACTTTTATTAAATTGAAACCCGAAAATGAAATACTCACCCCAGTTATAACCCTCTTTATAGCAATGATATAAATCTATGAACAAATCTAAATACGATCTTTTTGATTGCTCATGTCCCTGCTTTATCAGGGGCAACACCTCTTTCCAGTTCATACTTAACATCTTTTTTATTATATTCATAGCTCCTCCATAAATCTTCTACCGAAAATATATAAGTTTTCTCAACCTAAATCCTTACCATAAACCTATTTAAGCTATTTTTTAAGTCTTAAAAATCTGATAATTTTTTGAAAGAATGCCATATTCTCAATCGCTCCCAACAAGCCTAATTTATATGATAAGAAGAAATAAGCAAGTCCCGAAAACGAACCGTAAACAGCCAACTGAAATACTTGATAAATTCTACCATTTCCTTCTACTACCCAGATTTGCCTAAAAACGAAAATCAAGATAAGCATCGCACATAAGGGAAGAGCAATTCCCTTAACAAGCCCACGCATTTTACTGAATTTAAATCTAACATATCTTTTTAAATCGTAAGCTAAAATAACAATTATCAATATCTGACTTATTATACTTGATGCCAAGGCTCCCAAATAAGGAGGAATACCCAAGTAATTAAACAAGTAAATCAAAGGTAAATCAAAGGCCGCATTAAGAAATATACCTACAACATTGGCAATACAAACTATTTTGCCCATACCCATACTTTGCATAATCATACTG
>JAEXBH010000184.1 GCA_023394215.1 Bacillota bacterium
CTTTTAACCGCCTGTTCCGATAAAACAGGCAGTCAAACGGATAATGAGGTCAAGGCGCTTTTAGGAAAAGACAAACTTGTAGTAGCTACAAGTGCGGACTATCCGCCTTACGAATTTATAAAAAACATAAACGGCAAGGATGAGTTCGTAGGGCTCGATATATCGATTATAAAGTACATTGCCCAAAAGTGGGATATGGACTTGGAAATCCAAGATGTTAAATTCGACGCCCTATTGGCCGGATTGGAAACAGGAATGTACGATATGGTTATAGCAGCCATGTCTCCTTCTCCCGACAGAAAAGCTTCTTTCTCCGAATCCTACTACAATGCAGTAAGCGGGGTCATTATAAGAAAAGAAGATGCTAAAAAAATAAAAAGCAAGGAAGATTTGGAAGGTCTTTCCATAGGCGTACAGCTCGGCACGGTGCAAGAAGGTATAGTTGACGGATTAAAAAATATATCCAAAAAAGCCCTTTCAAATGCCAACACGCTCTTACTTGAATTAAAAAGTAAAAAAACCGATGCGATCATAATGGAAAAGCCGGTTGCTCAATCTTACGCAAATTCAAATCCCGATTTATTGGTTGTAGATTCCATAGAATATGAAGATGAAGCCGGCGGTTCTTCAATAGCAATGCCCGAAAAATCATTGGAGTTAACAGAAAAGGTCAATCAGGTTATTGCTGAAATGAAGGAAAAAGGACTCATAGACCAATGGTTGGTAGAGGCAAATGATTTAGCTAATGACAGTGAGAAAAAGGACTACAACTACCTGTTTGTTGACGGAATTAAAAACACGCTTATTTTATCCTTCCTGTCACTTTTAATAGGATTTACCTTGGCGTTATTTGTTACTTTCATAAGAAGAAGCAAGCTTGTAATTAAATTTATCGCTCAGGCATTTGTAGAAATCATTCGTGGAACCCCTCTTATGCTTCAAATCCTTATAGTTTATTACGGACTTGACTTTTTAGGAATCAAAATGAGTGCTTTCACAGCCTCTTTAATAGCCGTATCTATAAATTCGGCAGCCTACGTTTCCGAAATAATCCGTTCAGGTATAGAATCCATAGATAAGGGGCAAATGGAAGCCGGCAGAAGTCTCGGTTTGTCAAGCGCTCAGACAATGAAGAAAATCATAATGCCTCAGGCAATAAAAAATATACTTCCTGCCCTTGGTAACGAATTTGTAACCCTTATAAAGGAAACATCTATAGCTTCAACTATAGGCGTAGCCGAACTTATGTACCAGACTTCAAAGGTTCAAAGCTTAACTTATCAAGCAATGAAGCCTTTATTAATAGTTTCTTTAATATACTTTGTATTAACATTCGGTTTAAGCCTTGTGCTAAAAGCCTTTGAAAGGAGATTAAAATATGATAATTAAGATAGATAATCTGAAAAAGTCCTTTGACGGAAAAGAAATATTAAAAGGTATAAATTTGGAAGTAAAAAAAGGCGAAGTAATTTCCATAATAGGCCCTTCCGGCTCAGGAAAATCAACGCTTTTAAGATGCATAAATTTCCTTGAAAAACCGGATGGCGGAAATATTTACTTCCAAGATCAACTTATAGAAAACAAGGAAAATAAGCTAAATATCATTAGGCAAAAAATGGGAATGGTTTTTCAATCCTTCAATCTCTTCCCGCATATGACGGTTTTGGAAAATATATGTATGGCACCGGAACTTACAGGGAAAATGACAAAGGCTCAAGCTGAAAATAAAGCTATTGACCTGCTTAAGACCTTAGGTCTTGAAGATAAAAAAGATCAACATCCCAATAAATTATCGGGCGGCCAAAAACAAAGAATCGCTATGGCAAGAAGCCTTGCCATGGAACCTGAAATAATGCTTTTTGATGAAGTTACCTCAGCTCTTGACCCCGAAATGGTAAAAGAGGTATTGGATGTTATGACAAACTTGGCTAAATCGGGTATGACTATGATAATAGTTACCCACGAAATGAATTTTGCGAAATCCATATCCGACAGGGTCATATTTATGGCCGATGGTCAAATAGTTGAAGAGGGCAAACCTGAGGATATATTTGAAAATCCTAAGACGGACAGGGCAAAAGAATTTTTATCAAAAGTTTTATAATTAGGAAAATATAGAACCCTATTTATTGCATTAAATTTTACATCTATATATAATAGTTATGTGTTATGTATAATCATCATACACAATAATTCTATAATATTTGGAGAAAAGAAATGAGAAAAAAAACTATTTTTTCTAAGTTTTTAGCCCTGCTTTTACTTATTACTTTCTTGCAGACAAGTCCGGTAAAAGCAAGTGAAAACTTGGAGTTAAAAGATTGCACTGTCGGTGCCGATATAAGCGAAAGGCTTACAAATATCCAAACCGACACCCAGTTGAAATTGAAGGACAGCTTAGGTTTAACCTCATATATACTTACGCAATATGCGGCAGCGGTAAACAACTTAGCTGACCAACCCATAAAAAAAGGGGAATACTTTACTGTAAAGGTTGACGAAAAATTAAGATTTCAAGGTATCATAAGTCCTCAACAATATACAGTTCCGCCGCTTCAACAAGTTTTGAGCGACGGAAGTACCGAAGTTATAGGCGACGGATACTTTGATAATACTTCAAACACCATTACCTATGTCTTCAACAAGGATATAAGCGGCGATCAGCTTACCTTATATTTTATGGGAGCTTGGACAGTAAATGAAAAAGTTATTCTAAACAACGGAAATTATGATTTTACCATAGAATATCCGGGCAAAACCGAAAATCTTAACTATAATGTAGTTATGGATAACGGTTTGGGAGAATTAACAAACAACTTCCAAGGTCAAAACATAAAAACTAAAACAAGCTGGCAGCTTGTAAATATAGACCCCGTAAACAAAAGTTATCTGAGATATATACTGTTTGAATTATCAAACAAAGATGAGATAGCAGATACAAGCAAACTTCCAAACTTCGGCTTCTATGCGGGGACCAGTTCCGTACCTTATGCAGCCACCACAAATATAAGAATTTTTAAGGCCCCTGCAAGTATAAACGACAGCTTATATTACGATACCGCAACTTTGGAAGAAGTTACAGACCAATTCCAAATTACGGATGATCCTATCAATCCGTCAACCAAGATCTTTAAGTCAAATTTGCCTATGGATTCCGGTTTCTATATAGTAGACGAAGGCCTATACATCTCAAACGATGAAAACTTTGTAGGAAGTTTAACCCCTATCCTTTTGGATAAAGACGGAAACGAAATATCTCAGGTCAAATTGGATGCCACAAGTACACTTGTTAAAGAAAGTATGCAGGCAATGGCTCAAGTTATAAATACTTCAAGCTGCAAGCCTCATAAAATACTTGAAATTACAAAACTTGATGAGAAAACAGGCAAAACCCTTGCCGGTGCCAAATTCAAAATTTCAAATCCTGACGGTTCTCTTGTTGAAGAACTTGTAACAGATGAAAGCGGAAAGGCAAGCTTAAGGCTTCTTTTAGGAAAATACAGCATTCAGGAAACAGATGCCCCCAATGGCTACATTCTAAACAGCGAAGCCAAGGAAATTGATTTAAATTCGGAAAAAGAAAAAATAGTAAGCCTAAGCTTCAAAAATACACCAGAAGAAACCGAACCGGAAAAACCAAAACCGGAAGAACCTAAACCTGAGGAGCCTAAGCCGGAAGAGCCTAAGCCAGAAGAACCAAAACCGGAAACTCCTAAACCTGAGGTTCCTAAACCGGAAGAACCTAAACCTGAAAATCCTAACAGCTCAAGTCCTAAAACCGGAGATATTATAGCTGACAGATTTTTGTTAACCACTTCATTAGTATTAGCAGGTCTTCTATATTTGGTTCTAAATAAAAAAAGAGAGATAAATAAATAAAAAAGCTAATATAGTAAACAGGAGGTTTACAATGGACAACTTTGATTTTTATTCACCCACATTTTTTGCATTTGGTAAAAATCGTGAAGGTGATTGCGGAAAATTGGTAAAAAGATTCGGCGGCAGTAAAGTTTTAATCCACTACGGCGGAGGATCTGTAGTTCGTTCGGGTTTACTTGACAGGGTGAAGAAATCCCTAAAAGAAGAATCCATCGAATTTATAGAACTTGGCGGAGTTATGCCGAATCCAAGAAGCGGTCTTGTTTATGAAGGCATTGAACTTTGCAGAAAAGAAAAGGTAGATTTTATCCTTGCAGTAGGCGGCGGAAGTACTATAGATTCCGCCAAGGCCATAGCCGCAGGAGCGATATATGACGGAGATTTCTGGGACTTTTATCAAGGTAAATCCATTGAAAAAGCCCTTCCCATAGGAACCGTTCTTACTATTGCTGCGGCAGGTTCAGAAGGGTCATCCGCTTCAGTTATTACTAAAGAGGAAGGAATGCTTAAAAGAGGGGCTGCCGGAGATGTCCTTAGACCTAAGTTCTCCATATTAAATCCCGAGCTTACTACAACCCTACCGGCATACCAAACTGCCTGCGGGGTTACAGATATTATAGCCCATTTATACGAACGCTATTTAACAAATACAAAAAATGTTGAGGTTACCGACCGCTTAATTGAAGCTCTTATCCTAAGCATGAAAATAGAGGCTCCAAAGGCTATTGCCAACCTTAAAGATTATGATGCAAGAGCCAATATTATGTGGGCAGGGATGATGGCGCATAATAACATAGTCGGAGTCGGGCGTTCACAGGATTGGGCAAGCCATAAAATCGAACACGAACTGTCCGCAGTTTATGATTGTGCTCACGGTGCGGGACTTGCAGTCACAATGCCCGCAGTTTTCGACTATACCATGTCCCACAATATTATGAGATTTGCCCAAATCGCAGTAAGGGTCTGGGGCTGTGATATGGACTTTGAAAACCCAGAAAAAACGGCAAAAATGGGAATCGAAGCACTTAGAAATTTCCTAATTTCTATAGGAATGCCTAAAAATTTCAAAGAACTTGGAGCAAAAGAAGAAGATATAGAAAAAATGGCACACACCTGTTGCAATATTAATAGCAACGGAAAAATCGGCGGTTTTGTGCCGCTTGAACAAAAAGATGTAGAAGCAATTTACAGATTGATGCTCTAAAACACTGACTTACAAATTATTAAAACCTCCTGATTAGTCTTTTTAAGTCCAATCAGGAGGTTTTCTTATACATGAGATATTGTAAAATCCCATGGTCTATGTAAATAAGCCCATTTTATAACAGCCCTATTTCTTTAATAATTTATATGTCCTATTTAAATTTCTATGTAATAAATTATTATTTTATGTATAATCTTTCTTTATTCTAATAAATTTCTATTCTTTACTTTCTTTTTCTATATTTTAATAATACTCCCGCACTTGAAACCATCGAAAAAATAGCCAAGCCTATTCCAAAATCTCCTGTAGAAGGATTTTTCATCTTGCCACTTTCAACATTGGATGCTTCTTTTTCCTGTTTTGAATATGAATTTACTTTTTCAATAACTCCATTTTCTTTTTCGAAGTTTTTACCGTCTGCATCAGCAATTAGGTAATTATACTTATCTTCCACTTCATTCATAGACGCTTCTCTGATTTCTGCTAATAAGCCTTCTAAATAACTTCCATCCCCATATAGGTTTTCATTATCTTTCAAATTTTCAACCATAAAAAGAGGCTTAGCTTCAATGCCCTCGGAAATATCCTTAGTTGCTTCTCGAACGTTTTCATCTTGGCTGTATCTTGCAATTTTGTCGGATAATGTTTCTTCTCTTTCAATCGGTTTTAAGAAATTAAGATGTACTACATAATTCGCAGAATCTA
>JAEXBH010000205.1 GCA_023394215.1 Bacillota bacterium
GGGTTCAGCCCTACCGTGAGTATAGAGATCTGCTATATGGCGAATCTTGACTACAATAGGCCTTACGGTTCACTTTCACAAGATGAAAAAATAAGGCTTAATGATAAATTTTTAGATATAGTAGAAAAAATAAGAAACAATAAATTTGCAGGCTACCTGTACAGAAACAAGGAAAAAATAAGCGACTACTATGCCTTAAAACTTGACCATCCCGGTCTTAAACAGTTGGAGCTTGAAAGATTTGATTCAATAAGCAAGGCACTTGACGAATACTATAGCAAAAATGTAAATGATAATTCCCTAAACCAATTTAGAGAAAATCTTAGAAAACAAGCAGCAACAATTCTTACTAAAAGAAATCACAAGCTTGACCTTATGAAAATCGACCTTGCTGAAGCTTCCGAGCATGATAAGTATAGAATTGAAGGGGATTTGCTTTCTCTTAACAGCGACAAAATAAAAAAAGGTATGGATAAAATTAGCCTTTTAAATATCTATACAAATGAAATGGCTGAGATAGACCTTGATAGGCAAAAAAATGTATGGGACAATATTAATCAAAAATATAAGATTTCTAAAAAATACCACAAGAGTGAAAGACTCTTGCTTGAGGCAATTCCTCAAATAAAAGAAGAAATTTCTTATCTTATAAATATCATTTCTCAAATACATCTTTCACAAAGCAGAGATGAACTCGAAGAAATCAAAGAAGAGCTTATAGCTGAAGGGTATTTGAAAGATAACAGAAAAAAATCTTCAAGGGCTAAGATTAAGGAATCAAGCCCTCTAAAATATACTACCAAGGACGGCAGCCAAATTTTGGTGGGCAGAAACAATAAACAAAATGAAAAAATCACTTTGAGAGAAGCAAACAAGGACGATTATTTCTTCCATATCAAGGATTTGCCCGGAGCCCATGTAATAGTTAAAAACAACTCAACTTTAAATGATGATTTAATAAGACTTGCCGCCCTTTTAGCAGCTCAAAATTCAAAATACAGTGAAGAAAGATATGTTGATATAGACTACACACAAAAGAAAAATGTTTTTAAAAGAAAGGGTGCTAAACCGGGTATGGTTTACTACAATAACTTCCAAACCGTAAGGATTGACTTGGAAGATAAGGAAATAATAAAGAAAATGCTTGTATAAAAGTTGATAAAAAAAGAGATTACTGTAAAAAACTATAAGGTGCCTCAAAAGCGGGGCTTTATACCGGAGACATTTATGAATATTTGTCTCCGGTTTTTTCTATTTTCTAAGCTGAATCTTACTGCAAAATTGTACATAAATTATAAATTATAAAGACGTAATAATTTGAAAAATTTGAATGACGAAAAAATAATGGTCATCCCTAAGGGTGACCATTATAAAAAGCCTTATTTATTATCTTTTTTTCTCTTAGCAAATAATATAAATAATAATGCTGATAGGATGCCTATGCCTCCTATAAAATAATAAAGAATATCAGAGTTGGAGCCTTTATTAGCTTTTTCCTCTTCCTTTATTTCATTTGATGGTGATTTTTCCGGCTCAGCTGTCTTATTTTCATTACTTTGATCAGATTTAACAATGTTGAATTCCTTCTTATCTTCAACCTTATCAAGTGTCGAAGACGTTAAAGAATTTTTATTGATAGGAATTTGTGAAAAAGAATTATTATTTTGACTATTCTCTTCACTTATCTCCACTACATTACCCGGTTCGGATGACTTAATATCCGGATTTGGCAATTGAGGATTTTCTTCCCTTCTTGGTAATAGCTTACTTATATCATCCTTAGGATCTTTAGTGCTATTTGTCTTTTGAGAATTATTATTCCCACCTTCAAGCGAACTTCCGGACTTGTTGTCTGTATCCCCTTTAGACGGCTTACCATCTTCATCTCCATCCGGTGTTTCCGGTTTTTCATTTTCTTTTTCAACCGAAGGCTCAATTTTTTCGAACTTAGGATAAATTGTAATATCCTCTGCTATAACTGTATTTTCTAAAGAATTACTTAGATTACTATCTGTAAACCAACCCGCAAACTTGTAATCTTCAGTATCTTCAATTACCGGCAGGATTTCTTCCGGTAAAACTTGGCCCTTTAAAACATCGAAGAATTTTTCTTCCAATAACTTAATGTTCACTCTGGCAAACAATTCATCTTTTTCTTGATTTTTATCTGTAACTTCTATTATCCTTGGAGGTTCAACTTTTCTTATCTTATACCTTGTAATAGTAGAATTTCCTGCAGCATCGGAAAGCTCTAAGGTAATAATATCTTGATCTTTAACCGCTATTTGCTTTGAAAATTCCTTTTCAACAGTTCCCATCACATTTTTATTTTCAAATTTTTCAACTACATCTCCGTTGATAATTAGGGAGTAACCAAGACCAGCATCTGAAATAAGACCCTTAAAATTAACTTGATCTTTCCATGTTTCAACAATTTCAAATTCTTCATATTCTACAGGTTTTTCCTGACCGGTTTCTGTTTCATTTTCAGAAGTAGTTTCTTTCGGAATTTCAACCTTTTCTATTTCAGCTACCTCAGGACTTTGAAGAACAAAATTAGGTAAGTTGGTATCCAATATTACTCTAATCTTAAGATCCTTTAATACATTTCCGTCTAAATCGGTAGCCCTTAAATTAAAAGCATTTGATCCTTCATTAATCTTTACCTTGTGAACAAACCTGCTACCGCC
>JAEXBH010000079.1 GCA_023394215.1 Bacillota bacterium
GAAGATGACAGGCTTAATATAGCCATCATAGGTAAACCGAATGTAGGTAAGTCTTCTTTTGTAAACAGTCTTCTAAAAGAAGAAAGAGTTATAGTTTCAGATATACCGGGAACTACAAGAGATTCCATAGATACGGATTATGAAAGAAACGGTAAAAAGTACACCTTGGTTGATACTGCAGGACTTAGAAGGCAAAGGTCGGTTGATAACAGAATAGAGAAATACTCAGTTATAAGGACCTATAACGCTGTTGATAATTCGGATATTTGCTTATTCTTTATCGATGCGAGCCAAGGGGTTACGGAGCAGGATTCTAAGATTATAGGATATGCACACGATCAGAATAAGGCTTCAATAATTGTAGTAAATAAGTGGGATTTAATAGAAAAGGATACAAATACCATGAGAAATTTTGAGATAGAAGTCAGAAATTCTTTAGGATTTGCCTCATATGCACCCATAGTATTTGTATCTGTAAAAACAGGACAAAGAATTGATAAACTTTTTGACCTTATAGATCAGGTAGATGAAAACTACAGCTTTAGAATAAGGACGGGGCTTATGAATTCTCTTTTAAGAGATGCTATGCTGTTGAACCCGCCTCCTACAAAAAAAGGCAAGAGGCTTAAAATTTACTATATGACCCAGGTAACTGCAAGACCTCCTAAATTCTTGATATATGTGAACGATAAGGAATTAATGCATTTTTCCTATTTAAGATATATAGAAAATAAGATTAGAGAAAACTTTAATTTTGAGGGAGTACCTTTGGTTTTTGAAGTAAGAAACAGGGAGTATGAAATATGAGTTATTTTTTATCAGCCCTTATAGCCTATTTGATAGGCTGTATATCAGGTTCTTTTCTTATAAGTAAAATATATTATAAGGAAGATATAAGAGATAAAGGAAGCGGAAATGCCGGAACTACAAATATGTTTAGGGCTTACGGTAAAAAAGCCGCAGTGATAACTTTCTTTATTGATTTCCTAAAAGGCTTTTTTGCGGTTTTATCCGCAAGTTTTATTGAGCCGGTGTACGGTCCCTATATAGCAGGAACTTTTGTTATAATAGGTCATGTTTGGCCTGTATTTTTAGGATTTAGGGGCGGAAAGGGAATAGCCAGTTCCATAGGAGTATATGCTTATCATATTCCAATTCTTGCCGCCTTGCAGGGGTTGATATTTTTCACTATAAACGCAAGTATAAAAATAGTTTCTTTAGGTTCAATCGTAATTACAATTCTGTCCCTATTTTATGCGCTTATATTTCATAATGATAACCACCCTTTACTTATAATGATAGCGGTGAATGTAGCTATCATTATTTACAGTCACAGGTCAAATATCAAAAAACTTAGGTCCGGTAAAGAAGAAACAACCGAATTTTTGAAAGGATAATTATGAAAATAGGAATACTTGGTGGCGGAAGCTGGGGAAGTGCCATGGCAAATTCCCTTGCAAAAAATCATGATGTAGTTATATATGCCAGAGAAGATCATATATGTAAAGAAATCAATGAAAATCATACAAATAATAAGTATTTAAAGGATAGGACTTTAAGAAATAATATTTTTGCAAGTACCGATATTAGTGAGGCGTTAAAAAATCAAATAATTTTAAATGCCGTTCCGACTCAAAATATTAGAAATCTTTTGGAAAACAATTATAAATATTTTAATAAGGATTCCATAATAATAAACCTATCTAAGGGGATAGAGAAGGAAACAAATTTAAGAATTTCAGAAATTTATAATGAATTTTTGCCTCATAACAAATTCTTAGCCCTTTCAGGACCTTCTCATGCTGAGGAGGTTATAATCGATTCGCCTACATCACTTGTTATAGCAGGAACTGATCCGGACTTAGCAAAAAAAATGCAGAAAATACTCATGTCCGATAGCCTTAGAATATATACAAATGATGACTTATTAGGAGTGGAATACGGAGGAGCCGTTAAAAATGTCTTGGCTCTTGGTATAGGCATGATCGACGGCTTGGGTTTTGGAGATAATCCTAAAGCCGCCCTTATTACCAGAGGAATTCATGAGATGGCAAGATTTTGTATGGCCATGGGAGGACAAAGAAATACACTTTACGGACTGGCGGGACTTGGAGATCTTATTGTAACTGCAACATCCAAGCATAGCAGAAACAGAAATGCGGGAGAACTTATAGGAAAGGGCTACAGCATCCTTGATTCGGAAAATAAGATTAATATGGTTGTAGAAGGAATTTCCACTGCAAAGGCTATAAAGGAAATAAGCGACCAAAAAAGGATATATATGCCTATAAGCTCCATAATATATGATATTCTTTATAAGGGATTTGATATAAGAGAAGCGAGTAAATTATTAATGAATAAATTAGAAAAGGAAGAATTTGATTTCTGAGGAAGATATGAAAAGAAAAAGATCCTATGGACTTTTTGCCCTACTTATTTTTGCAGCTTTTTTACTTTTTGCAGCAATATTTCAAAAGTATTCAAACATAAGCAAGCAAAATAATCTTTATAATGTAGGACAATTATTGACAAAGGAAAATTATATAGAAACAAAGGCCTTTTTGGTCTTTGACGAAATAGTCTATGATAATTTTTCCGGACAAAAATTGAATATAAATGAAAATATGGTCTATAGGACCGGTCAAAACATTGACGGAACAAATAATCCGATATCGATGAATCAGACTAAGGTAATGCTTAATTCCTATAAGGCAAATAAGGGGAGTTCAGGGATTGATTATGATAAAGCAAAAGAAGCTCTTTTAAATAATCGTTACGCAGATATGAATTTTTCATATTTTTCAAGTATAAATTCCGATGAAGACTTTTCTTCTAAAACCCTTACTTATTTAAATCAAGTAAACAATGATAAGTTGATAAGATTTAAAGAATCCGGATATATTGTAAATCATATTGACGGATATGAAAGTCTTATAAATATGAACAATTTAAATGATACAAATTTCGACTTTCTCTTAAATTCTGAGAATGTAAGCATAGAGCCTATATTGGGA
>JAEXBH010000110.1 GCA_023394215.1 Bacillota bacterium
GTATACCGCCTATACCCAATTGGATTGTAGCCCCGTCAGGAACAAGGTCCGCAATAAGCTTACCTATTACCTTGTCTTTTTCACTCGGTTCAACATCAGGGATCTCAGGTATAGGATAATCGGATTCTATAAAGTAGTCCACCTTATCTATACTCAATTCCAAATCTCCGAAGGTTCTCGGAAAGTTGCTGTTCGGTTCAAGGATTACAAGGTCAGCCAATTCTATTGCCAATTTTTCGTAAGTGTTTCCTGTTGATAGCGATACAAAACCGTGTTTATCCACAGGAGAACATGAGCCTACATATACGGTAGGCCTCTTATAATTAAACCTCCCTACAGCTGCCTGATGCAGATTATTCGGGATGTACGAAGCATTACCGTTTGCAAAAATCTTTCTGAATACGGGTGCAAAGAACCAACCGTCCAAATTAAATTTTTTCGCATACTTGGCATCGAAAAATTCAAAATTACTCATAGGCAGACAATTGGAGATCGTCACATTATCTATATTATCAGCAATTGTATGCAAAAACGAAAGAAAATTTTTACCTTCCGCCGCACCCAAACCAGTAACTATATGGTCCCCGTTTTTTACAAGTTTTACAGCCTCTTCAGCTGTTATAAGTTTTTCTTTATAAGTTTTCATTATAGACCCTCCTATAAAAAAAGGGCATAAACAATGCCCTTTTTCTTTTATTCTACAATAAATTTCCCAAATATCGCAAGATTTAAGGGTTATTATTTTGCTTTTAATATTTCTTCCATACTTTGTAAAGGATATACTTCAGACCATCCGCCGCTGAATGTTTCACCTGTTTTAGTCAATGTAGCGGCGTCTACCTTTGAAAGGTTCATTACTGTAGTACCTTGTCTTAAACCTTTAGTAAAGTCGATCATACCTCCGAACGGATTCATTATAGGTTCTTTTTCAAGAGCATCCATATAAGAATTCCAAGTTATATCTGTTCCTTCAGGTATCTTATTTAAACCTTCCACGAAGAACTTTGCAGCTATCCAACCTGTAATTGCATAAGCATTTGCAGCCAAATCTTTTTCAATCCACTTACCGTATTCAGCAAGTTCCGCAACTGCAGATTCTTGAGTAAAGCTTACCCAACCGTTGCCAAGTATATCAAAGTTCTTGGAAGCATCGGCAACTGCCGCAGCTATTACCGGAGCTACATTTACGTATGTTGTAATAACCGGAGCCTTATTACCTTGTTCGTTAAGAGCCTTAACTATTGTAGGGAATGTTTGTTGAATAGCCCCACCGATTATGAAATCAGGATTGTTCTTTAATAATGAAGTAACAGCTGCCGATACGTCAGTTGCCCCCGGTTCAACCTGTTCTTTGAAAAATTCAATTCCAAGTTCCTTAGCCTTAGCTTCAGCACCCTTCAACATATCCTTACCAGCATCGTCATTGGTATAAATAATACCTACCTTCTTAGCCTTGTAGTCCCCTACCCCTCTTGTTACCATGATAGCACCTTCAGTTACATAGATAGGTTGTACAGGGAAAAGAATCCTGTCTCTTCCTTCAGCCTTTTCATTATACAATTGACCTATACCTGTTGCAAAATACACTGTAGGTATTCCATATTCCTTTAAATCCTCAATAGTAGCTGATACTACCGGAGTTCCGAAGTGACCTACTATAGCAAATACTTTTTCATCTTCTACAAGCTTAGTAAGAGCTGCCTTGCCCTTATCCGGAGCAAACTCATCATCAATATGCTTAAATACTATCTTTCTTCCCTTAACACCGCCTTCTTCATTTATTTTCTTGAAGTAAGCTTCTATCCCCTTGTTAAAAGGTACACCTACCGGAGCATAAGCTCCCGATGTAGCCGCACTGTTTCCAACTACGATTTCAGTATCAGTCACTCCCTGTACCTTATCAACCGTCTTACCGCCACCGCCTGCACAGGCAGTCAATAACATCATTACCGCTAAAAGCAATGATAAAAGTTTTGTACTTTTTTTCTTCATTTTTTCTCTCCTAATAAAATATTATTATGAACCTAAATAAGCTTTCACCAAAGACTCATCCTTTAATAAGTCTTCAGCCCTGCCGCTCAAGCTGACCTTGCCGACTTCCAAAACATAGGCGTAATCGGCTATCTTCATAGTCTGAGCTGCGTTTTGTTCCACTATCAATACGGTAACTCCCTGCTCCCTATTGATATCCTTTACGGTTTGCAAGATATCTCTTACAACTAAAGGTGCCAAACCTAATGACGGCTCATCCAAAACCAACAATTCCGGAGAATACATTAGAGCTCTTGCTATTGCTAACATTTGTTGCTCCCCGCCGGATAGGGTTTGTGCCATTTGGTCCTTTCTTTGCTCAAGTATAGGAAACATCTTATATACTTTGGCAAAATTTACTTCTATTTGTTTTTTATCTTTTAATGTGTAGGCTCCTATTTTAAGGTTGTCCAACACAGAAAGATCTAAGAAAATTTGTCTGCCTTCGGGCGATTGGGCTATCCCCAACCTCGCAATTTTTTCAGGGGCAAGGTCGGAAATCCTTTGACCTTTAAACAATATTTCCCCCTGACTCGGTTTTACAACACCCGAAACAGTTTTAAGCGTAGTTGTCTTGCCCGCTCCGTTAGCTCCCAAAATTGCAACTATGGATTTTTCAGGCACCAGCATGTCTATACCCTTAATGGCCTTAATAGGACCATATGAAACTTCAAGATTTTTTATCTCCAACATATTATTACTCATCGGCTACCCCCAAATAAGCTTCTTGAACTGACTTGTTGGCCTGTATATGAGCCGGTGTACCTATAGCAAGTTCCTTACCGAAGGATATAGCACAAATCCTGTCGCAAACCTCCATAACCAAACCCATATCATGCTCCACAAGCAAAATTGAACAATCGAATTTCTTGCTTATTTCCTTGATAAGCTTAGCCAATTCCTTAGTTTCAGTATCGTTAAGCCCCGCCGCAGGTTCATCAAGTATAATCAATTTCGGACTCGTAAGAAGCGTTCTTGCCATCTCCACCTTCTTTTGAACCCCATAAGGTTGCCCACCTGCAGGAAGATCCTTAAGGTGTCCTATACCCATCTTTTCCAAAATTTCTTCCGCCTGCTTTTTAATGGTGGCTTCTTCCGTCCTGCTTGCTTTACTGTTTATAAAATTTGCAAATATTCCCGTCTTAAAATCTATATTTGCCCCTATCATGATATTTTCAAGTATGGTAAGCTC
>JAEXBH010000076.1 GCA_023394215.1 Bacillota bacterium
ACCTTTAGCAAGGTCAACCACGTGTATATAGTCTCTTACTCCGGTGCCGTCATGGGTGTCATAATCGTCACCGAAAACTCCAAGCTTAGGTAATTTACCTATGGCAACCTGGGTAATATACGGTGTCAAATTGTTCGGTATACCCTTGGGATCCTCTCCTATAAGTCCTGAAATATGGGCTCCTACCGGGTTAAAATACCTCAATATGACAACATTCCAATCCCTATCTGCCGTATGGAAATCGGTCAAAATCTCCTCAATCATCCACTTGGTCCACCCGTAAGGATTTGTACAAATACCCTTAGGCGTAGTTTCCTTAATCGGTATCTCAAGCGGATCTCCGTATACAGTCGCCGAAGATGAAAATATTATATTCTTAACACCATTGTTCCTCATAACCCTACAAAGGCTAAGAGTACCGTTTATGTTGTTATCGTAATATTCCATAGGCTTGGATACAGATTCTCCTACAGCCTTTAGTCCCGCAAAATGTATGACAAGTTCTATATTCTCACTCTTAAATATAGACTCCAAGGCATCCTCATCCCTTATATCCGCCTTATAAAATTTAAGCTTTCTTCCTGTAATTTCTTCCACCCTGTCCAAGGCGATTTGAGAAGAATTATATAAATTGTCAACTACGACAACCTCCATCCCCGCCTGCAACAATTCAACACAAGTATGGGAGCCTATAAATCCTGCCCCTCCGGTTACCAATATAGCCATGGATCCTCCTATCTATATCTATCTACTATTTCCTTCATCTTATCCCACTTAAGCTCCATATCCCTAAGAAGTTTAAACTGAGTCCTTGCTCTATCGAGATTTTGTCCCTCTCTATGGGTCTTGAAATATATATCACCCTCTAAATAGTCCTTCAAAAATCTCATACCGCATTCATAAGTCATCATCTTTGCTCCCATAGGCAGCAAATCTATCTCCAGGTCTGTTAATCTCCCATCAAGGGCTTCAATAAAACCTCTTGTGTAAGCCTCAAACAAGTCAAGATCAAGATAAACCTTGTCCAAATCCCTCTCATCCTCGTCTGCAGAACTTGCCCCGAACCTTATAGAGTCTCCGTAATCATTCATAGCCAAACCCGGCATAACAGTATCAAGGTCTACTACACATATACCCCTCTTGCTTACCTTGTCCATCATAACATTGTTAAGCTTTGTATCATTATGGGTAACCCTAAGGGGAATTTTCCCCTCAGCCAAAAGTTTTTCAAAAAATTCGGCTAAATCCCTTCTTTCCAATACGAACTCAACCTCTTCTCGAACATCTGCAAGCCTCTTCAATCGGTCCTCTTCCACCGTCAACTTAAAATCTTCATATCTTTTCCTTGTATTGTGAAAATCTTTTATAGTCTCATTAAGACTTTCTGCCGGAAAATCCGCCAATAGGTTTTGAAAATTTCCAAAAGCTACAGCACTCTGATAAAAATCCTCGGAACTTTCAACCCTGTCATAACTAAAAGCATCTTCTATAAACTTATAAAGCCTCCAATAATTTCCACCTTCCTCTACAAGGTTTTCACCTTTATCGGTCCTTATAACCGTAAGGCTCTCCCTATCAGGATTACCTCCCGCCTTTTCAATCTTATCCGCCAAAAAAGAAGTTACCCTGACTATATTGTCCATTAAAGAATAAGGATCCTTAAATATATCAGTGTTTATCCTCTGTAAAATATAGGATTTTCCCCCTTCTTCAGACTCGGTTTCAAGCAAAAAGGTATCATTTATATGCCCGTTCCCGAAAGACCTTATGCTTTTTATTTCAGCAGAACTGAAGAAATTTTTAAATATAGTCCCTATGTTTTTAACATCTGTATGATTTCTTAAAAGCATATTTTACTTCCATAATACATCGGGATACTTACCCGCTTTTTTCATATTTCTTATGGCGTCTACAACGCCCGCTTTATCCTCTTTATATGTGACCCCATACCACTTATCTTGGGATTCCAAGACTCTTACCCTTGCTCTTTGAGCCTTTAAAAGCTCATTTACAACATAGGGTATGTAGTATTCACATTTCAATGGATTTAACTTCAAATTTTCCTTTAGAAAATTTTCCATTCCCTTTTCTATCTCATCCATAAAACTCCTTGTAAAGCCCCAAAGATTCATGGATACCAAACTGTTTCTCTCAATCTGAATCCAAGACTTCCCGTCATCTGTAGAAAACTTTATCTCGTCCTCAAATTTTTCTATCCTTGTTCTTTCAACAAGATCAAGCAAGTATCCGCCTTCATCTACACTGCAAACACCCCTTGAAACATATCCGTTTTCGGTTATAGTATTTTCCAAAACGTAGGCAACCATAGCATAATTAAACTTATCATCATCCCTATTGCCATCTAAAAAATCATATATTTGCTTAAATGAACTCTCACCATAAAAGTCATCTGAGTTTATCACTGCAAAAGGTCCCTTTATATGGTCTCTGGCGGCATAAATAGCATGAGCGGTTCCCCAAGGTTTAACCCTGTCTTCAGGAAAATCTATACCATCCGGTATATCGTATATATCTTGGAAGACATATTCCACATCCATAAATTTTGAAACCCTGTCTCCTATAACCTCTCTAAAATCGCTCTCATTTTGCCTGTTTATTATAAAAACAACCTTCTTAAAGCCTGCTTTTAAGGCATCATAAATAGAATAATCAATTATTATCTGTCCCTTATCATCAACCGGATCTATTTGTTTTAATCCTCCGTAACGACTGCCGAGTCCCGCAGCCATTATCAGCAAAATCGGTTTTTCCATCTCTACTCCTCATATGAAAATCGTTGTCAAAATATATTCTACTACAATATATTCTTTATTGCCACAGCCCGAAAACAAAAAAATTAAAGTCAGGGGCAATTTACAAGCTAAATAGGTTTAATTTTTTTGTGAAAAAATCTTTATAAATTCGCCAATTTCCTCTAAATTATCTGAAAATAAAAGCATTGCCCTATCTTCTTCGGATAAAAATCCCTCTACCACCATCTTATCAAACATAGCCATAAGATCATCATAGTAAGAATTCTTATTATAGAAAATGCAGGGACTGGTGCTCTTGCCGATCCTGAGCCATGAAAATGCCTGACTGATTTCCTCCAAGGTACCTGCCCCGCCCGGTAGGGCAATGCAGGCATCGGAAGAAGTTATCATCAGCCGCTTCCTCTCATCCATACTTTCAACAAGTATAAATTTATCAAGCCCTTCAAATTTCTCCTCAATTCCCAAAAGAAAACGGGGCATTATACCGGTAGTTTCAGCCCCGGCTTTTTTTGCCGCCAAAGCCACCGCCCCCATAAGCCCCTTGGAATTTCCTCCATAAATAAGACCATGAGAGTTTTCCCCTATCCAACGACCGAGTTCTGTAGCTACCTCTTCATATATCCTGTTTTTCCCTATAGAAGCCCCGCAAAATACAGCTATTTTCATATATAAAAACCTCTT
>JAEXBH010000199.1 GCA_023394215.1 Bacillota bacterium
CCGTTTACCACATAAAATGATTTATAAGATTCAACCTTTCCGTTTTCCTTATAGTTTTCCAAGAGTCTTATTAACTCTTCTTGGGAAAGTTTCGCTATATCTTTTCTTGACATACCTTCGGTGGATAAGCCGACAGGACTACATTTAACTAAGACATCATACACTTCCGGCTTCTTGGAAATTATATTGTCAACCCTTTCATCCAGCTCATTTTTCATAGATTCCGCCTTTATATTTCTACTTGGAATGACAGGCAATAGCAATAAAACTACAAAAAGCCATGCGATTATCCGATTAAACTTCTTAAAATCACACATATTTTATCTCCAAATTTATAGTTATATGATTAATACATAACACATACCCTAATTATTTTTATCTCATACCCTTCCACTTCTAAGGTAATAGTAGTAACAGGATACACTTGACCGTTTTTATTCTTCCTATATTCAATATTTCCGGCAACTTGATCTGTCGGAATCTTGATTCTAAGCCCCTCTGTCTGTCTATCTACACTCCATGCACCGGTTCCTGACTTTGGCACTGTAAATTCGCTGTAAGCTCCACTTTTAATCTTAATATTTAACTTGCTTAACAAGTCCTCCCTTGTCAATTCAGAATCCTTTACCATTAATTTAATAGTGCTTTGTCCGTTATATGGATAAACGGCTATCTCTCCGTATTCTTCCGTTTTAACGGTTCCGTCATATTCATTTACAATTGCTTCTACATTCCAAGCCTTTGCTGTAACTGCTGCAGCTTCAAAATTAAGAGTAACGTTAAAGCTTCCATACCCCGGTGCAGCAAGAGTCAAAATTATATGTTCTTTATTTTCGGCTAATGTACGGATACTTTCATACGGCACAACTATATAATCATTTCCATCCAAACTTTGTACACTTGTACCTTTAATATCTTCTTCTCCAATCTTTACAGCTACAGATTCTCTATCTTGAATTTCCAATCCGATAACTTCTATCCTAATCTCTCCCTCTCTCCTTACATCTTCCAAGCTTGATTTAAGAGTGTACATACTCTTACTCTTGTTATATGTAATCGTCTTCATAGGAAAAGTTTTACCACCCACTGTTATCGTCAAATCAAGGGTAGTTTCTGTTGAAAATTTCTTATTGTCTCTCTTAAATATTTTATGCGTATTAATTTCTATTACACCCGTACTTTCATCATAAGTGTAATGCTCTCCTCTAACTAAAGTTTTGTCAGAATATTCTAAATTTTGTTGAATGCTGATTTCACTCTTATTATCCAAATCCACAACTGTAATCCTCGGATTATCATCGTAATAATAGCTTGTCTTATCAAGTTCCAACTTTGCCTCTTTCAAAGCTACAATATTAAGTCGAATTATCACACTCGGTTTTTCACCTGTTACCCCTTCAGGTAAGGTATAGTTTGCAACCGTTGTTGTTTCTCCTTCTCTCCATGTATTAACATATTCCTTCCACTCTACCGGTACAGTCTTTTCTGTTTGATTACTCAATTGTAAGGTAACCTCTTTTGGTAACATATCCCTTAAATCGCTTACACTTGTGCCTCTTTTTACTGTAATTACATCCCAAGGTTTATACCCTGTCACCTTCACTTCTTGCGGTTGTTCATTTTCTTCAGGCTTTTCAGTTTCAGAATTACCCGGTGTGTTTTCACCCTCTCCCGAAGGTGTGTCCGGTTTCGGATCGCTCGGCGTGTTTTCTCCCTCTCCCGAAGGTGTATCCGGTTTCGGATCGCTCGGCGTATTTCCTACCTCTCCCGAAGATGTGCCCGGCTTCGGATCGCTCGGTGTATTTTCTACCTCTCCCGAGGATATGCCCGGCTTCGGAGCACTCGGTGTGTTTTCTACCTCTCTTGAAGATGTACCGTATTTTGGATCACTTGGTCTATCAAACTCATTTAAGTAATTTGTATCCGTCTTAGGCAATACACTCGCATATGTCCTCTTAACTTGAACAGTAGCATTAGCCCCTGCTTGTCCGCCTCTTTCCTTTATGCTGTCCTTTTTTTTCACATTTTTTGCGGCAACTTCTTTATTTTCATCCTTCACAGAAGTTTCCTTTGTAACAACATTACTGCTTGTTTTTTCTTCAACCTCTCCGGTAACACTTTGAGTTTCTTTCTCAACTATTTTGCCAGAATCCTTTTGATTCCCAAACACTAAAGCAATACCAACCCCACCTATAAAGACGAGAGCTGTTCCGATTGCTAACAAACGTTTTCTTATCATAAAACAAAACCTCCTAAAATATATATGTGTTAGTTGCTACTAACTAACAATATTAGCACAGGCTTTATTTTTTTGCAATAATATTATAACAACAAAAAATTTTATATTTTATAATAATTTAAAGCAAAAAGTTGAGGCAGCTTCCGCTACCCCAACAAAAATTCTATAGTATTCATTAAAAATTTATCTTCCGATCCGCTACAAACTCCAAACTATTCCCAAAGTGTATGTTGTGCATACACTTCAAATTGATTTGATTCATCATCGAAAAAAGTAACTTCTATGGTATATCTTTGCCATAACATATACGGATAAGTCTGCATCCTTAAGGAAAAACGTCCATTTGCCTTATATTCTTTGTAGCTGATAGGTGAGAGTGAAAAAATCTCTATTATATTCTCTTTTTCAAAGTAAGATAAAGTTAATCCTGAAATATTTTTATCGCATATTTTAATATCATCAAGCATCTTACTTTTTGATGATATGCCGAAATATGTGATAGCACAGTCTTTAAGTTTTGCCTTATCCTTATATATGGGTGTCAAATTCACATAGCCATATCCTCTTCCATCTTTGATAAGCTCTACCTTCTCGCCAAAATAAAAGTGGCTGTCTCTTTTATTTTCAATAATATCATCCGGAGTTTTTCCTAAAAAACTAAAACCTTTTGAAATCAACTCCTCCGCTCTTGTATGTCCAATAACAATCTTAAATTCTCCCACTTGAACAAGGGGAGCTTTTACAGGCAGCCCCGTCATGCTAAGAGTCAGTATACAGGCAAATGTCGACATTAGAAACATACTTATTACAGCATTTGCAGCAGCTGAAAAATTACAATTATACTTTGATTTTTTTATTACAGGAAATATAAAGCTCAAAAGTGATTTCCCAAAACTCATGATAATCCTCATAATAATAATGATAAAAAATTCTGCAAATAGGAAAAATAGTATCCTATTATTTTCATAGTATTTATCATAAAAAATAAAATACGCTATTATGCTGATTATTACTACACCTATTATATAAGAATTAACCTCATTTAATACGGATTTATCTGTGAAATCCTCATATACATCTCTTCCTCTTCCCTTTAGAGCATGCCCTAATTTATACATCCACTTAGGGACATCACTATTATTTTTCACTGCAATTACAAGACGAATATATAAAAAGATTGTAAAGGCCAAGGTGAGGGTCATTGCGATAAAAAAAATCAAAGCTCCTATAAAAAATCCCATCTTAATTTCTCCCGCTTCAAAAAATCAGACTACACTCATATCCGGGAAACTGCCATTTCCATATTAACAATCCCCGTATCCTATCAATTAAACCTTAAGTGGATAACCAAAGTTCTATTCAACTTATCCGCAAAATACATATATATCTTTGTAGTCAACTTTAACCCATGGCAATCCCTTAATGCTCTTTGAAAGAATCCATCCACTTCTAAAAGCTTGGTGCCTGTATTATTTGCAAATTCCCTGGGATTATCCACACTAAAGTACATTTGTGCATTCATATTTCCCGTTTTCTTCACATATTTGTTGGCAAATTTTAACCCTTTGGAGTTTGTAGCATCAAAGATCAATTCCCCTTTAGGAATTTTAGCTTTCATGCTCTTTATCATCTCTATAATTTTATATTCATCAAAATACTGATAAACTCCCGAAACAGAAATCAACGTAGGCAAGGCCGTATCTATTTCTTTAATCCAATCAAGCTTAAACATATCACTTGAAATCAAATTTTCATTATCTGCATTTCCAAGCACTCTTTTTCTAATTTCTATAACATCAGGCAAATCTACCTGATAAAAATTAGCACTTTTATTCCCTATACGGTAATAGGCAGTTTCTAAGCCCGCACCTAAAAATACTATATTTACCTCACAATTTTCTTCAAGAAACTTTATTATCTTTTCATCTATTGTCTTTTGTCTGCAAACACTCGCCATATAAAAATATTCACTGCTGTTTTTATCTATACTGTCTGTAGGTATATGCGACTCCAACAATAAAGCCTTTTCATCATAGAAAAATGCCGGAAACTTTTTTGATGCATATATTCTTCCTACAAGCGGAATATATAGGGTGTCTTCCACGCCGTTGAGTATATTCCCCTCCCTCATCCTTCTGCTCCTTTCTTTTCTGAATTATTTATAGACCAAAGTTTATCATTTATTATTACCTAATACATAATTGTCACGTGCTTTTACAGAATCAGCACTAATAAAATGATTTCTTACATATATAGGATCCTCCTGCGAAATGTGTAAGTACCCGTTCGGATTATTAACGGAATCGTTCCATGTAACGTCTACGACAAGCCATTTACCATCCAAGTAAACAAGATTCCATGCATGCCTTCCGCCGGGCACATCCCCATGAACTTTTAATGCATCAAGGCCGGCATAAGCGGCTAAAATCCTGTATGCGTCTGCGTACCCTGCACATACTCCCTTACCCTTCATCAACACTCCAAAAGCTTTGAAAGACTCATCATACTTTAAGAAATTATTTTTTGCTTTATCGAGCTGTGCATCGGTTGAAGCCTTGTTTTGCTCTGCCGCCTCATAGCTTTTAAGAGCTGTCAAGGCATCATAATCATATTCTGTATTTTCTGTCAAATAATTGTTTATCGCTTCTGATTTTTCTTCATCACTCATACCATCTTTTATAAGAGCCTTAATAATCTGATCAATTTTTTCCGCCATCTCCTTCTGCTTCTTAAATTCAGCCTCCGAAATTGATAACTGCAAAAGCTTTTCAGAATCCGAATAATAATATGCCGGTGTATTTACAATAATTGGATTATTTTCTACAACATTTCTAAAGGCTTCCGACAATACAATTTTATTTTTTACTTCAGGAAATGCAGCCATGTCCAAATTAAAGTTGCCGGCGAGTATATTTGTAACGATATACTCCTCCAAAGGAGAATTAGCAACATAAGCATAATCTACATCTACAACTGTATTCACAACTGATGCTTTGTCAAGTTTTAATTCCGCTTTATATTCAGCATCCACAAGCAAAGTACTTACTCCGGTTTTACTCAACGCTTCAATTTCTTTGCTTTTTGCTTCGACTATGGTCTCATAATCTTTGGAAGCTCCATATACCTTAATCGTATCGGTAAAAGGAGTATTTTTTATCGATATCGGAAGATTATAAATATTTTTATTAATATTTTTGCTAAAGAAAAACTTGTCATTTTCCAAATCATATTTTATTGCAAAATTTCT
>JAEXBH010000039.1 GCA_023394215.1 Bacillota bacterium
AGGTAGTGGATTTCGGCATAGCAAGGGTTACAACCGAAGCTACAATAACTTACACGAGTTCAATACTGGGTACGGTTCATTATATATCACCGGAACAGGCTAAGGGACAACATTTGGATGCAAGATCGGACCTTTATTCTTTGGGGGTTGTATTGTATGAAATGGCCACAGGAGATGTTCCTTTTGACGGGGATACGCCGGTAGCCATAGCTATAAAGCATATACAGGAGATGCCTGAGCTTGCAAATATTAAAAATGAGAATTTAAATAAAAATTTAGCCCTGGTAATAGATAAGCTTCTATCAAAAGAAACCGACAGGAGATATAAATCTGCATCTCATTTAATCCAGGATTTGGAAAACTGCCTTAAGCCAAATGCAAGAAAAATCGGCTCGAGTGAAACGGTAATAATGAATAAAAATAATGCACAGCAGGCAAAATACAGAACAAAAGAAGCTTATAAGGGCCAGGAAAGTCAAGTTGCTAAGAAAAAAAGAGGCTTTTTTTTCTATTTTAAGTTCTTGCTTTTAGCTCTTGTACTTACTCTTGCCCTTTACTATTCACTTGGTTATTTTACTAAACAAAAAGAAGAGGATAAGGGTATAAAAGTTCCGAGTTTACTTGATATAAATGTAAACAGCGCTCTTGAACTTTTGGAAGAGAGCGGATTAAAGGCAAGAGTTGTTAAAAAGGAATTTGATGAAACTATAGTTGAAAACAATGTAATTTCTCAAAATCCTAAAGCTGATGAAAGTGTCGAACCAGGAAAGGTGATAGAACTTGTTGTAAGTAAGGGTAAAGAATTGGTAAGTGTACCTAATCTTATAAATCTGTCTTTGTCCGATTTGCAAAAAACTCTTACGGATGCCGGTTTATCTGTAGGGCAGCAAACATCCGAGTCTTCCGAAAAACCTAAAAATATGATAATCAGTCAAAATCCCCTTCCTAATATCAGGGTTGAAAAGGGTACGGCTGTCGATATTGTCTTTAGTAACGGACCTAAGGAAGAAACTGTGGTTGTTCCGAATATAAAAAATTATCCTCAAGATAAGGCCTTAAAAACACTTAATGATTTAGGTTTGGACCTTAGTGATAATATAGGTCAGGAAAATTCCGATGAAGTTGAGGAAAACCATGTAATTTCACAATCTATAGTGCCTGGAATAAGTGTTAAAAAGGGTACAAAGATATCTATAGTGATATCTTTAGGACCTAAGCCTGGAAAAGAAACTCTTATGAAAAATTATACCTTCCAGCTTAATGTTCCAAGCGGAGATGAAACAAGTTTCAATGTGAAGATATATAGGATAAATGAAGGAAGAGTCTTGCTTTTAAATAAAGATTTTGATAAGGCTTCAGCCCAAAACGGAAAGATAAGCGTAAGTTTAAATGCTGAAGAAGGATCCAAATTTGAAGTGTATTATAATGATAAGTTAACGGATATAAAGAATGAGTGATAGGGTTTCAGGTTTAATAGTAAAGTCACAAAAAGACTTGTATTTTGTAAAAACAAAAGAGGGACTTTATAAATGTAAGGCAAGGGGGCTTTTTAGGGAAAGGGATATAAGACTTATAGTGGGTGATAGGGTTATAATTCAGATTTTAAATCCTGACGAGGCTTATATAGAAGAGCTCTTTGAAAGAAATAGTGAGCTTGTGAGGCCAAGGGTTGCAAACATTGACCAAATAATCCTTGTGCAGAGCCTTAAAAAGCCAAAAATTAATTATAATATTTTTGACAAATATCTTATTATGCTTGAACATTTAAAAATACCCGTATGTATTCTTATAAATAAAAACGATCTCTTAGATGAAGATGAAAGAAATGATTTTCTTTCAAGATATAGGAATACAGGTTATAAGATTATATTTACCTCCAGCATTTCCAAAGGGGGGCTTGATGATTTGATGGAAAACTTAAAGGGAAAGATATCGGCTTTTGCGGGACCGTCAGGTGTAGGTAAGTCTTCCATATTAAATGCTATAATGGATGCCGAATTAAAGACAGGCGATATAAGTCTTAAGACATCAAGAGGCAGGCATACGACAAGACACACCGAGCTTTTTGAGTTAAATGGTGACAGCTTTATTTTGGATACACCGGGATTTACCTCTCTTAACTTGGATTTTATAGATAATCCTTTGAATGTGAAAAACTATTTTCCGGATTTTATGCAGTATAGTTCAGACTGTAAATTTCAGGATTGCCAGCATATAAATGAACCGGTATGCGGGGTGAAAAAAGCTGTAGCCAAATCTGATATAAGTACATCAAGATATGAATCATATTTACAGATAAGAGAAGAAATAATTAAAAATAGGAGATACTGATGATAGAACTTTCGCCATCACTTTTGTCGGCAAATTTTTATAATTTACAAGATGATATAGAAGAATTAAATAAGACAGGATTAAAGTATTTGCATTTGGATATTATGGATGGTACTTTTGTGCCTAATATTTCTTATGGACCTATGATAATAAAAGCACTTAGGGCAAAGACAGACTTGATTTTCGATACCCATCTTATGATAGAAAATCCCGATAAATACATTAAAGATTTTGTAGATGCCGGTTCGGATATTATATCGATTCACCCTGAAACTACAAAGCATCTTGATAGGACTGTAAAACTTATTAAG
>JAEXBH010000096.1 GCA_023394215.1 Bacillota bacterium
ACCTTTACGATCCAATTCATACAACTTTTCAAAAACCTGATCTATTAAATCTCTATCTTGGGATATTGCAATAATAGCCCCCTTATATTTTTTCAAGGCCTCAATTATTTCAGGTTGAGACAATGGCGATATATTTCTTGTAGGTTCATCCAATACCAAAACCTCAGCCCTTTCCAAATTCATTTTGGCAAAAAAGAGCTTCGCTTTCTGCCCGCCGGAAAGGTTTTTTATTTTTCTGTACATTTCCTCCCGCTTGAAATTAAGACTCCCGAGAAAGGTTGAAATTTTAGTGTGCTCTTCGCTTGTATAGTTTCTTGAAAGGTATTCAATCGCACTTATGTCGCCATTTTCAAGTTCAAAATAGGACTGAGGCATATAACCGACCTTAAGATTTAAAGCTTTTAATTCTTTTATTAAAATCTTAATTAGGGTGGTTTTTCCCACACCGTTTTTTCCAAGTATACAGATTTTTTCCGGCCCGATAATTTTTAATTCAACATTATTTGATAAAAGCTTAGCTCCCGCCTTTAAATAGTCCAGCTTGAAATCTAAAATGACCTTTCCTCTCGCAACTTCTATATCTTCTTCAAAAAAAATATCTATAGCTTCTTCATAGTCCGGTTTCTTAGTAAGCTTAGCTTCCTCCTTTTCAAGTCTTTTACCTATGGAGCTTACAGTATGCATCTTATCCTTAAGATTTTTCCCTACCGAAGGGTTTGTTGACTTTGTAGCTCTCAGGGCTGATTGTACCGAGTCATGTATCCGCCTGAACCTGTCGACTTTCTTGGAAAACTCGTCGTATTCTTTTTGTGATCTGTTCGTCTCCTTTTGAATAAAATCCTGTCTTTTACGCACATAATCCTCATACCCGTTCTTAGACACGGTATGTTTAGCCCGAGTCCTTCTATGAGTTTGTTCCAAATGGATAATCTTATTGGCAACTTTGGAAAGAAGCCTGGTATCATGAGATACAAATATAAGCGGCAACTCCGTTTGCTCCATAAATCTTTCCAACCATAACAAGGAATCAAAATCTAAATCATTACTCGGCTCATCAAAAAGTAAAATCGTCGGCTCTTTGAGCATTTCAATTAAAAGTATAAACTTTATTTTCTCTCCACCTGACAAAAATCCTATCTTAATATTATCCAAAATCAAGCTTTCATCTATAGCAAATCTTTTTAAATACTTATATAGTTTATTATAGTCAAAAAAGTCCTTCCCTAAATGCAAATCCATATATTCCTGTGTAGTCAAGTCAAGATAGATGGATTCTACACTTTGGGGCAAATAACCTATAATCTCATTATTCTTAAAAATTTCACCGCTTACGTCGCAATACTTGTCCACCTCATCAACATTGTAAATAGTTTTTATAAGTATGGATTTTCCGTTGCCTTCCTCTCCAATCAAACCGACCTTATCCCCCATGTTAAGGGTAAAATTGAAATCTTTTAAAATTAACCTGTTATCTTCTCTTAAATGTATTCTTAAATTCTTTATTTGTAACATATATCCTCCTTGGATGTATGCCAAATTATTAAATAAAAAAGCCTGTGCACAGACGTGAACAGACCTATCCCAGATAAATGAAATAATCTTATTCACAATATGGCATACTAAACAAGCCTAAATAAAAGGCTTAAAAAATTAGTATTAAATCGTCCATATTGCTTATAAATTCATTATTCACCTATCTCCTTACATTTTAATTTATTACAATTGTATCACATTTTAAATATGATTAAAATAACATGTTAAATGTTGCATTAAAATATGAGCTTTCCCACCTGAACCCTATACGTCTTTTTGTTTAACAAAAATATTTTTATACTTTTTTAGTATCCGCAAAGAAAAATCATATATAATATAAGCCATTAGCCCCATAAAGAAAGTAATTAAGGTCCATTGCAATAATTTTAGAATAAACAACAACGGATTATAGTAAAGCATCGCAACCCAACCCGTACCGCTCCATAAGCTATAAAAAAATTGATTGTCATGTATTAGATAAACCATTAATGTAGATTTTCCAAGGAAATTAATCACCTTATTTTTAGGAATACTGATTCGCCTAAACAATTCAAACATCGAGACTCCAAGAATAATCGGAACTATTCCATGGTTTGCATGTACGATGGTTGTCTGATAAAACATCCCTTCAGATCCCTTGCTCAAATAATTTTCTATATTAGTCTGCGTTAAATTATAAAATGAAACAAAGAGTAAGGCATAAACAAGTATTATTACAATAAAAATAGTCCTTAAATAAAATCTATTTAATACATCATATTTTCTGATATATCCACCTAAACTATATACAAATATACCACTTAATAATCTTCTAAGTCCCTCAGCTATATTGTCTATGAGTCCGCCGCTCCAGCCAAACGAGAATATGGCAAAAAGAATTATCAACACTGCCGTATATTTCTCGAAATCAAGAGATGACAATATCCTATCTAAGAAAATCGAACCAAGTAAAATAATAAGAAAATAATACCCGACAAACCACGACATAC
>JAEXBH010000021.1 GCA_023394215.1 Bacillota bacterium
CTATTATATAAATCTCTTATCTCCATCAGTTCCTCTTTCCTTATATCCAAAAACTGTATATAATAAAAACTCTCAGCTTAATTATACAATAAAATCTTTTATATAACAGCTAAAACTTAAGATAAAAATCAGACATTTCCTTTATCCTGTCCTGATCTCCCAAACTTGCCGAATCATATATACCTACTATCTTAAATCCGGCCCTATCAGCAGTTTCTATAGCATATAACCCATCTTCAAAAACAAGAGTTTTTGAAATCTCGGAACCGGCTAAATTTGCCGCCTCCAAAAATATTTTGGGATTTTCTTTTCCAACGCCCATTTCAGAACTTGTTAAAACGGCCATAAAATAATCCTTAATAGCCAACCTTGTAAGAGCCGCTTCCACCAAATCTTTGTGACCCGATGTCGCTATTATCATAGGAAGACCAAGCGCCTTTGCATAATCAAGTATCTCTTTCATATAACCCTTAAGAGAAACCTCATCCCTATAAAATTTCTCTACCATTGCAATATTTCCGGTTTGTATCTCTTTAATGCTTAAAGGAAGACTATATCTTTCTTTTAAATATTTTGCCCCTTGATTTAAGGTCATGGGAAAAAGCTTTGTACCGAGATTCTTCTCGGCTTTTATACCGAGAGACTCTAAAAACAGGCTTCCAAGGTTATTCCATATAGGCATAGAATCAAGTAAGGTCCCGTCAACATCAAATATCAAAGCCTGGGACTCCTCTATCAAAACCCTTAATCCCTCATTCATCTTACTATCTCTGAAATCAACTTTTCTCTTAAGGCTGCTGATGCTTTCTCTATATTATCTTGGGCAAAAATTGCACTTATAACAGCTACTCCCGCAAGTCCCAAGCCTTTTAATTGACTTAGATTATCATAACTTATCCCGCCTATAGCTATTACAGGGATTGATACAGATCTTGTAATATCTTTGACCGCATCATGGCTTATCTCTTTTGCATCACCCTTTGAGCCTGTCTTAAAAACAGCCCCCACTCCTATATAATCTGCCCCTCGGTTCTCAGCCTCCTTAGCCTGATCTACCGTTTGACATGAGATCCCTATTATCTTATCACTCCCCAAAATCTTTCTTGCATCCAAAATATCCATATCCTTTTGCCCCAAATGAACTCCATCAGCCCCTGAAGCCCTTGCAATTTCAACATTGTCATTTATTACAAAAGGAACTCCGCAATCACGACAAAGCCCTCCTATTTCTTTAGCTTCTTCAAGAAAATCCTCCCCATCAAGCATTTTTTCCCTAAGCTGAACAAAAGTAACCCCGCCTTTTATAGCTTTTTCAACCTGACTCTTAAGACTTTCTCCCTTCAGCCAAGTTCTGTCGGTTACTGCATAAAGTAATAAATTCTTTCTATCCAATCCCATAGTATATCCCCCTAAAATCTATATAAAAGTCTATGCTTATAGATTAATATACAAAATAAAAAATAGCAAAAATTTTTCATTTCAAAAAATCTTAAACAATAAGTTTGATAAGTCCAAAAATATTTGATAGACTATCTATTTAACAGGAGAAATTTTATGAGAAAAACTATAGAAAAAACAGCATTTTCAGCCTTTAAGTCTACAATTCCAATAATGGCGGCCTTCATATTTTTAGGACTCACCTATGGTATTTATATGAATAGTAAAGGCTTCTCTTTCGCATATCCTATGCTTATGAGCCTGACAATATTTTCCGGAGCCATGGAATTTTTATCTGTAGAAATTTTGAGCGGACATTTTCAACCCCTACAAATATTTCTACTTGCCCTAATGGTAAATTTCAGACATATATTCTACAGCATAGCCATGCTGGATAAATTTAAAGGTATGGGTGCTAAAAAGGCTTTTCTGATATTCAGTCTTTGTGATGAAACCTTCTCCCTTAGCTATGATCCTGAGGTAGAAGCCGAAGTAGATAAAAATTACTTCATATTTTTTGTATCCCTCTTCAATTACCTTTATTGGTTTATAGGAGCATCTCTCGGCGGTATCTTCGGGAGCCTGATAAATATAAACACCAAGGGTTTGGATTTCGTCCTGACAGCCATGTTTACAATCATAGTAATAGAACAAATTCTGAAAGAGAAAGATCACAGCTCTACGATTATAGGAATCCTTTCCTCCATATCCTGTCTTTTAATTTTCGGCCCCGATAAATTTATCCTGCCAAGTATGCTTTTAATCATCCTTGGATTTGAAATTCTTAGAAAGCGAGGTAAAATTACCCAATGACAACTCAAGAAAAAATAGTAAGCATAGGTATAATAGCCTTCGCTACCATGTTAACAAGGTTTTTACCCTTCCTGCTTTTTAAAAACGATCCTCCGAAATATATTAACTCACTTGGTAAATACCTACCTCCGGCAAGCTTTGCAATGATTGCCGTCTATTCAAGCAGGCATATAAATCCTACACAAGTAAACAGCTTTCTGCCCTATCTTATAACCATAAGCTTCCTTATAGCCATACACCTTTGGAAAAGAAACAGTCTTTTGTCGATTTCCCTTTCAACCCTCCTTTATATGATTTTGGTACAGGCGGTTTTTGTGTAAAAAATGAAATCTATACTTCACAATCGATTTTATATTTTCAAAAATTTAAATCAATACTCATCGTATTATACCCTAAACTTAAACCGCCTTCTTACCTTATTGAATTTGAACTATCTATGCATTGATAATTCAATACTATCCATGTACTGACATAAAGAGAGATTAACCTTTCGATAATCTGCAGTTTTAAATTCTTCATTTACTTGTGCAACATTCACATTGACTGTACTTATCTGATTATAAAATGTTATCATCAAAGGAACTTTTATAATTTTTGAGATTCCTCTAATTGTCATGTTCCCTGCTTCACCGATCTTTTTAATTTCTTCTTTTGAAGATAAAGCAATCAACTTATCATCTACCAAGATTTCTGTATTATCATAATAATCAAACATAAAATAAACTGCTTTACATATCTGTTCCCAACCGACAGCATATGTTAAGTTCCATTGAGATAGCACCCAACTACCATTTTCTTTTGTCGCCAACAATAACATTTTCCCCTCCTATATTCTCTAATAATATCTTAAATTAAATTCACCGAACTATAATTTTTCTTTATTGACATTTATCTACATTATATCATTTTCAAAGTGCTTTTCTATCGTACGCATATTGGATTTTCTTAATGTATCTCTTGTATACCATTCACGATATTTTCAAAAAGGACTATTGCATATCTATGCAATAGTCCTCTAAGTTGAAAGAAACCTTTACTTTCAGGCATATTTGATTATTTAGATAAAATTAAAACCTTACTTTATCCCTTGTAATATCCTTTAGGGATTTGCAAGCCGTCATTAACATTATCTGCTTAAGTTCTAAAAGTATCTTTTCCGTATAAAGTTTAATACCCTCTTTTCCACCTCCATGGGCGACTGTTACATAAGGCCTGCCTATAAGCACGGCATCTGCACCCAAAGCTAAGGCTTTAAATACATCAGCCCCTGAGCGGATACCTCCATCTACAAAGATTTTAAGTCTATTTCCTACAGCCTCCCTAATTTCAGGAAGCATAGAAAGCGGAGCCGGTGAATCTTCTATAACACGGCCGCCATGATTTGAAACGACTATTCCGTAGCAGCCCGCATCTGCACATAGTTTAGCAGACTTTGCAGTCATTATTCCCTTTGGAATAAAAGGAATTTCCAATTCTTTTACTATGTATTCCATTCTTTCTTTGGACATAGGATAAACCGGCAAGCCGGCATTTTTAAGATTTAAATTTCCGCACGAATCAACATCTGAGGAAACAGCCATAATTCCCGCCTCTTTTGCGGCTAAAACCTTAGCCATAAACTTTTCCATCTCCCAGGGTTTCACGGTAGGCACCCCTATACCTCCCTCATTTTTCAAGATTTCAATCGTCTTATAGTAATCTTCATCACGAATCCCATCGGGTGTAAAGGAAAAACCTCCACATTCATTTATGCCCTTTACAGACATTTCTATATACTCATGCTCCTTCAAGTGACCTGTGTAATTTAAATTCATACCTCCAAGAGGAGCTATAAAAAACGGCAGATCAAATTTTTTCCCGAATAATTCTATACCGGTATCTATATCCTCTCCCTCATAAGTAACATCCATCAAAATTTTTATATTTTTAAGAAAGTCTCTGCATACCGTAAAAGAATTTCCCGAGCCTATTCCTCCCAAACCCGGAATTTCTCCCTTGCAGGCAAGACCGTTGCAGTCAGGACATACCCTACACTTGGGCATCATAACCTCTCTGGCCTTATCCAAGATTTCTTTATAATTCATATTTTCTCCCATTATTCTATAATTTCATATACAAGGGCCGGCTTTTTAACTTTTATATCAGTGATTTCGTAAGCATCAAGCAAAAGCTCCTTAGCCCTATCTTCATCTTTTCCCCTACTATACATATATGCTATAGGTATATCCGGACTTACATAGTCCCCTACCTTTGCACATATCTCAATCCCGACGGAATAATCAATTTTATCTTCCTTACTCGCCCTGCCGGCTCCGAGAAGCATTGCAGCCGTACCTAATTCTTCCGCCTTTATCCTCTTTACATATCCTGTTTTTGCCGTATAAACAGGTATTCTATCCTCAGCTATATCAAGCTTGTACTCTCTGCTTGCCCCTTGAGCCTCTATAAGCTGATAAAACTTTTCCAAGGCCTTTCCACTTTCCAAAACTTCTTCAAGCATTTCTCTTGCCTGCTCTTTTGTTTGAGCATAGCCTCCGAAATATAGCATATATTCCCCAATTTGAAGACTTAATTCAACAAGGTCTTCAGGTCCTTTTCCCTTAAGAGAATCTATCACTTCTTCTACTTCAAGACAGTTCCCTATCTTGTAGCCGAGAGGTTCATCCATATTTGTAAGAAGGGCTACCGTTTTTCGATTCAAATTATTGCCTATTTTAACCATTTCTCCGGCA
>JAEXBH010000022.1 GCA_023394215.1 Bacillota bacterium
ACATGCTTCCGCATTTTCCATCGGATACTCGTTTCTTGTAACATAGCCTTGGAAAGCGTGTCCGGCTTCGTGGGTTAAAACATCAACATCTCCGGATGTTCCATTGAAATTTGAGAAAATAAAAGGAAGTTTTGTGCCGTGAAGCATAGTCATATAGCCGCCCGGAGCCTTACCGTCTTTGGTAGTTAAATCCATCATTGCCTTATCAACCATTTGCTTAAAAAATTCAGCTGTTTCATCTGAAAGTTCATTATACATCCTGCTTGCAGCCTCAACAAGAACAGGTTCATCCCCTACAGGAATCGGATTTCCGGTCAAAAACTTTAGAGGCACATCATAATATTTAAATTCCTTTACCCCTATCCTCTCTGCCTGTTCCTTGTATAACTTATTTGTAAGAGGCACTACGGATTTTGCAATTTGATCCCTATAACGTTTTGCATCTTCCCTGTTCCAGTCTACCCTCTCCATTGATCTGTAAGCTACTTCCAGATAAGAATCAAAACCCAATTTTTTTGCTATCCTGTCACGCACTTCAACCAGCTGGTCATATAAAGAATCCAATTTTTCCTTATTAGCGGAAAGCCATTCAGTGGATTTCTCAAAAGCGGCCTTTCTCACAGCCCTGTCTGTAGATTGTTGATAAGGCACAAGTTGTGAAAGATTAAGCTTTTTTCCGTCAAATTCGACTTCGGCACCCGCCATAAGTTTTTGATACTCGGTTACAAGCTTAGCTTCTTTTACCCTGTCTTCAATTATTTCAGGCTTAAATATTTCAACCTTAAGTTGATCTCTCGCAGTCAATACCTTACCGAATTTAGCCTCAAACTCAGGTCTGAACTTACTTTCAAGCCTTACCCTTCTGGCAGCGCTCATAACTTCTTCAAACCTCGGATTAAAATCATTATAAGCATCCATTTCAGCTTGATAAAACTCATCCTTGGTGTTAATTGTATTTCTTATATATGCCAAAACCGACATTTGGGCAAATTCACTTACAAGGGCTTCAAACTTTTCCCATGATGAGAAATATTCTTCGGAAGTCTTTGCTTCCTTTATTTTCTCAACCAAGGCATTTGAATCCTTTAAAAGCCTTTCAAAATCCGGTCTCTCATATTTTAATTCACTAAATTTCATAATTTTTTCCTCCTTTTGCATACATAACCGATGCCAATATGCAGGTTATCGGTATTACTATTACTAAAGCCAAGCTGCCCGCAAGGGTTCTCAGCATTTCAGTCACTATTATATCCATATTATAGAACATAGGCATATTTGCATTATAGCTGAAAATCAAAACCAAAAGCGGTAGCGATGACGCTAAATACGCAAGTACAAGGGTATTTGTCATAGTTCCCATTACGTCTTTTCCTACATTCATACCCGACTTATATAATTGGCCTATTTTTGTATTCGGATTTGCTGTGTATATTTCCTCTATAGCTGAAGAAATACTCATTGTAACATCCATTACAGCCCCCAAAGATCCCAATATCACACCCGCATATAGAAGATCTCTCGCTGAAATATTAAGGTTTGGTATAAACCTAAGCATTGCCGCTTCCTCTGAGGAAAGTCCCGTAACATAAGACCTGCTGCCGACAAAATATGCCAAGGCAAATGATATTAATATACCTATTATGGTGCCTAAAATAGCGGTAAATGTCTTTTTCTTAAATCCTCCGACCACCAAAAGTGTTAAAACGGTGTTAATAAAAGCTGAAGCAAAGGCCAAAAACAAAACGTCAAACCCTCTATATATAAGCGGCAAAAGAACTATTACAAGCACAACGGATATAAATAAAGATAAAAGCGCTTTGATACCCGCCTTCTTGCCTACAAGCAGAATGATTACTACAAAGGCTGCGAAAAGATAATAAATCCAAGTCATCCTGTAATGATCATATATAATAAACTGCCCATCTCCCGAGTCATTTTTGGCAACCAATATGGTTTCTCCCTCAACATAACTCTGCTTAAAACTTGATTCTTTAGGGTTTACCTGCATTATAGTTTCTTCCTGCCCCTTAAGATCCTTGTCAAGTATCTTTACCTTATATAAAAAATAATCAAACGAGTTTCCCGCCTGAGTCTTGGCATCAGGTGAAATGCTCGTAATCTCCAATATCTTTGCCTTATAAAAAGTCATCTTGCTTAAGTCATTACTCACAACTTGATTTGTGTTCATATTTTGATTATTATTTATGGCTTGATTTTGAGAAGCCGTAGCAAGAACACTTCCCGAAAACAAAAATATAAAAATAATAAAAAGTAAATGTCTTTTTTTCATAATACCTCCTTGGGGTTTTAAATAATATAACACATATAGTTTTTTTTGAAAAGAAATAAAGCCCCTCGCTGATATTTATATATCAATATAAGCTCAAAGGTGTAAATCTAAATATCATACGGATGACTTGCAAAATCCCGCTTCCATATCCAAAAGATAAGCTTTCATCGAACTTCCACCACCATAGTTTCCAATTTTACCGTCACTTTTTACCACCCTGTGACAGGGAATAATGATGGCAATATCATTTTTTGCCATGGCCGTTCCAACAGCCCTCGAAGCTCTTTCATTACCTGCCATTTTAGCTAATTCCCTATAGCTTACAGTTTGCCCTAAGGGTATTTTCAAAAGACTCTCATAAATTTTCTGCCTAAATTCCCCGCCTCCTATATATAAAGGAAGATTAAATACCCTTCTTCTACCCGTAAAATATTGATTAAGCTGTGCCTTAGCTTCCTTTATAATACTATTTTCCAAATCTATGAAAAAATACTCAGGATTTTTATAATCTTCAAATCCTTCTCTATTAGCATTTAAGTAAAGTGCCAATAATTTTCTGTCATTCGCATATAGGGCAAGCCCTCCTACAGGACTTTCAAAATATGATTTATATGCCAGTCTAAACTCCCTCTCCTTATTTTCTATGAGAAAATCCGTGGATAACTGCCCAAAACCCTTATCTTCAAGCCCCGCAAAGCTTAGAAGGGGATCATGGAAATTGCTTTTTATTCTTGTAAATGAGCCTGTCTTTCCCATCGCTATATAAAGCATGGTATTTTTATCTATAAGTCCTATCTTTTCCAAGATATCATCTACATCTTGTGAGGCATCTACCAATTTTAAAAGGTCATAGGCATATTGGGATGCCTTATCAATGAGCGCCCTAAAATCGGACATTTCAAGTTTATCATTAAATTTATGATAGGATAAAATCAGCCTTATAGATTTTTTCTCGGCAAGTAAACTTAAATCTTTAATAACATGCGGGTCTTTATCG
>JAEXBH010000107.1 GCA_023394215.1 Bacillota bacterium
TTTATGGGGACAAGGATAAGGAAATTTCATCTCTTGCTTTAGTAACCGGAGCCGGTGGAACTTTTTTGGAATATGTTTTTGAAAGGGGAATAAATCTTTTAATTACATCCGAACTTAAGCAAAATCAAATGCTTGATGCAGTTGAAAACGGGGTGACGGTATTTGATATAGGTCATCATGGCTCTGAAATTTTGTTCGTTGATTTTATGGCGGAAGTTTTGAAAGACAAGGTAGAACTTATTAAATATATACCTGACTCTAAATATATAAGGAAAGTTCTTTAGATAATATTGTATTTATGTTAAAATATGAATTGGAGTAAATCAGACAATCGCGTATATACGAGGAAAGTCCGTGCACCATACAGCAAGGATGCCAGATAACGTCTGGTGAAGGCGACTTCAAGGCAAGTGCAACAGAGATATACCGCTTGAAGCTCAAGCTAAATGTTTGTTTTTCAAGCCTTTAGCTTGAGTTTCAAGTAAGGGTGGAAAGGTGGGGTAAGAGCCCACCAGCGGATAGGCGACTATCCGGCTATGTAAACCCCATTCGGTGCAAGATCAAAGAGGAATAAACCCGGCAGCTGGTCGGGTCCGGTAGGTAGATCGCTAGAACATATCGGTGACGATATGTCAAGACAGATGATTGTTAGAACAGAACACGGCTTAGGGATTTGCTCCCCCTTATATAAGGGTAAAATAAAAAGAGGTTTGATATGACTGGAGAAAATAAAGTATTAAAGATAAAGGCGGATGGCAGAGTGCCTATGTATGCGACGGCGGGAGCTGCCGGATTTGACCTGTATTGCAACAATGAAGAAGATATAACGGCAAAACCGAATCAAGTGGTAAAGATACCTACAGGCTTGAAAATGCAAATACCCGAAGGTTATTTCGGTGCCATTTACCCCAGGTCGTCTGCAGGTATAAAATTGAGATTTAAACTTGCAAATTCTACAGGAATCATAGATAGTGACTATAGAGGAGAGATTAAGCTTTTTATGGTCAACGAAGGTGATGAGGACTGTGTGATACACAAGGGAGACAGATTGGTACAGATGATTATACAGCCTTTTGTCCATGTAGACATTGAGGTGGTAGATGAACTTGATGATACGGACAGGGGAGAAGGCGGTATAGGTTCGACCGGCAAATGAGAAGGAGGCTGTCATGGATGAACAATTAAAGAAAAGAAAAAAAGTTTTATTTTATTCGGTTATAGGGCTTATATTAATCATAATTTATAAGTATGTTTTGAGTTGAGGATACCAATAATCTCAAAAACGCTTATGATGAAAAATATTAGATGTATCGGTAAAAGAAATCCCCATATAGGAAGTAAAAATTTCCTATATGGGGATATTTATTATATTCTTCTTGCTCCGTCGCCTACACTTGAGCTTATAAACTCAGGCTTTATGCCTGTATCGGCAAAATAATTTTTTTCAACAAATCCTTTAAATTCATCAACTCTATCGCCGTCTACTATTGCTATGGCACAGCCGCCGAAGCCTGCACCAGTCATCCTTGCTCCGAGGCAGTGAGAAAAGGCGTTTGCATGCCTTGTTATTGAATCAAGATGAGGTCCGGTAACTTCGTAAAGTTCCCTTAATGAATCGTTTGAACCTATAAGAAGCCTGCCGAGTTTTTCTATATTTCCGCCTTTAAGGGCTTCAACAGCTTCAAGCACTCTGATATTTTCTTCAACACAGTGCTTAGCCCTCTTTTTAAGTATAGGATTATCTATATTTTCTAAGATATCAAGGTCTTTTTTACCTATATCACAAAGGTTTTTAAGGTCCGGATTAAATGCTTGCAGGATTTTTAAGGCGTCCTCACATTCCTGTCTTCTTTCATTATATTTAGAATCTTTCAACTCTCTGCGTTTTTTGGTATTCATAATTACTATCTTATATTTTCCCAAATCGAATGGGAAATAGTCATGGGCAAGAGTGGCTGTATCAAGCAGTATAGCGTGGTTTTTCCTGCCGCAGGCTATTACGAATTGATCCATTATACCTGTATTTACACCTATGAACTTATTTTCCGTTTTTTGACCTATAAGGGCAAGGTCGACAGGGGAAATCTTATCATCGTTATAAAAATTGTTTATTATTTGTCCTATCAGAAGCTCCAGGGAAGATGATGAGGACAGGCCTGAACCGTTTGGGATGTTGCCGTAAATGAGTATATCAAGTCCGCCTATTTCATAACCCGCCTCTTTTATAAATTTTCCTACTCCGATAGCAAAGTTCATCCAGTCGTTTTCTTCTTTGTAGGAGAAATCATTGAGGTTTAAATCTCCACTTTTTTCCATGTTTAAGCTTTTAAGTCTAAGAAGATTTTTTTCATTTTTTCTTGCTATACCGTAGGTGCCGATTTCTATTGCGCATGGTAAAACTCTTCCTCCATTGTAGTCTATATGTTCACCTATAATGTTTATACGACTTGGGGAAAAAAAGCTTCTTATTTCTTTCTCATTTTCGCCGAATTCTTCAATAAATTTTTTCTTTAATTCTTCAATCATTGTATTTTTCCTTATATCTTTTATAGGCATCTCTTAGTTGTTGAGCAGTATCTTCTACCCTTGTAGGGTTTGTTTTTGCCCAAACGCAGGTTTCCGAAGATGCATTCCATTTTATTGAATTTTCTCCCCTAAGCGGCGGGAAGAATTTTAAGTGGAAATTGTAGTAACTCCTGCTTTCTTCTTCAAGAGGGCTATTTATAGGATTTTGGTAAATTCCCATCATATATGGGAAGGGTTTATCAAAAAGAGTATCGAAAGTTCCTAAAAGATCTTTAAGTATCTTAGCGAAGTTTTTCTTAAGGCTATCGTCAAAATCTTCAAAAGTATGAATGTTGTTTCTTTTTGGAACTATATAAGAACCGTAAGGATAGTCGGTATAAAAAGGAAGGAACACTACAAAATCCTCATTTTCCATTATTATCCTTTTCTTAAAGTTTATTTCTTCATCTCTGATTTTAAGTATAAGTGATTCGCCGGTTTTTTCATAATAACTCTTTGAATTTTCAAGTTCGAGTTTAATCCTAAGCGGCATAAAACCGTAACCGTAAATTTGTCCATGGGGATGGGGTTGGGTTGTACCGACTTCCTTACCCCTATTTTCAAATGTAAGTATATACTTAACATTTTCGTCCCTTTTTATATCCAAAAATCTTTCTCTCCAAAGATCTATAAGTTCTTCTATATGGTTTAAGGGTAGTTGCCATAAGGAAGCATGATGGTCGGGAGAATATAGGATTACTTCCGCTTTGCCGTAGGCTTTTGCAGTTTTATAAAAGTTTGTGGCTACGGGATCTTCTTCCGGCGGATTTGGACTCATTGAAGGCCAGTCATTGTCATATTTTAAAACCCTATAGTTATCCGGAACCTTGCCGGAACCAGGACAAAAGGCACAATAATCTTTAGGCATATCGGGTCTGTTTTGCCTATGACCGGCAACAATTGTCCAATCATCTATAAGGGGATTGTATCTGAATTCAGCCATTGTTTATCTCCTTAATTTCAAGTCTTATATTAAATTTATCTTGGCTATTTGCCTTTATTTTTCTTGCTTTTTTATTGTTTACGGCACTTTTCAGGCTGTCATAAAAACCGTTGCAGGGTTCGATAGCAAGATTGCTTTGCCCTTTAAAGCCCCCGGTAGTTATCCAAACTCCCATGTAAGGTGTTGTAGTCGGGTCAAAGTTTATTTTCAATTCTAAATTTTTATCAATCTGTTTAAGTTTAGCCCAAGCTTCGGTGATTTCATCCGTAAAGTAGTACTTGAAAGTTGAATCTTTTTTAAAGTTTTTTAATTTTTTTATATCAAAGTTCCAAACTTCATCGTTTTGAACATTTATATAGTTGCTTAAGTTTTTCGGAAAATCCAACTCGGTAGCTTCGTTGAAGTTTAAAAGTCCATGGAATGCCCAAAGATAGTAGTAATCCTTATCTGTATTGTTTATAACCCTATAATCTATGGAAAGGGTATTTTCATTAAGATTTATGGATTTTTCAAAAATCAAAGGAAGACTTTTTAGCTTAATCCTACCGGAAACCCTGTTTTGGGAATCTATGGAAATTTTATCAAATTTTCTGGACCATATTTCTCCGTGATCGGGAAGTTTTATAGAAGTATCCGGATAAAAACATTTATCGATTGTAGGCAGGCAGTCATCTATGCCTGAGGTATCATACTTTTCAAATGAAGAACCGTAGGGGATATCTTCTGTATATTCCTCTTGGGCTTGAAATACGAATTCGTGTTTTGATTTTTTGTGATAAATTGATGATATTTTAAATCCTAAACTTGGAAGAAGGCTAATCTTAAGATCAGCCGACTCCAAATTTATTGTATTAATTTCTTTTTTCATATTATTTCTTCTTTAGGTATTTTCTTGTATCAAGGGCAACGGAAACTACTATTAATAGACCCTTTATAACCAACAACCAATAGCTTTGAAGGTTTATAAATACAAGACCGTAATTGATAACTTGTAGAAGTATAACCCCAAGGACTATACCTGATATTTTACCTATACCTCCGCTGAAGGATACGCCCCCGATTACACAGGCTGCTATTGCATCAAGATCATAGTTGGTACCTGTTGTCATATTTGCATTACCAAGTCTCGGTGCTTCAAGGAAACCTGCTATTGCGTACATGATACCTGAAATTACAAATATATACATGATGTTTCTTTCGACATTTATACCTGAAACTTCGGCAGCTTCCATATTTCCGCCTATAGCGAACATATTTTTTCCAAGTTTGGTTTT
>JAEXBH010000019.1 GCA_023394215.1 Bacillota bacterium
GCTATGGTTCTTGCCAGTTTAATTATATTTATCATTTGCCTATGAGACAATTTATATTTATTACATATATTTTTGATAATTTCTAAAACTGAATCTTCCAGATATATATACTCAAATACTTCCTTGGAATTTAAATTGCCGTTATAGATACCAACTTTATTATTATACCTTTTTTCTTGATTTTTCCAAGCCCTATTTATATTTTTACTAACTTTTTCCAAATCATAGGAGGCATCTTTTCTGTCAAATTGACTCGGCATATCGATATTTATACATATGGAAAATCTATCCATAAGGGCTTTTGAAATTCTGCTGTTAAACTTATGGATACTTGCTGCAGAGCATTTGCAGTCTTTATCCTTTCGTCCAAAATTTCCGCAAGAACAGGGATTTGCGCAAGCTATAATAGAGGCTGATATAGGGTGATTTTCTTTATCCGTCCTATAATCCATAAATAAATTAAGTTCTTCCAATATTGGTTTGGAAAAAAGATTAAACTCATCAAAAAACATATATCCGAATGTTGATAAAAGAGCATATGATTTCTTGTTTGCAGAGCCGAAAATATCGGATAAAGACATATTGGAGTCAAATTTGTTTATGAGAGGCTTTGCGATTAAATTTTGACTATTATAATAGAAGTTGTAGAGTTTGGAAAGGTAAAGAAATTTTTCAGGATCTAAATTTGGAAGAATTGATTTGATGGCTTCAACCGTAAAAGTTTTTCCACTTCCTATAGGCCCCTTTATTAGTATGTGATGTTTGCCGGCTATGGCAATTATTAGAGATCTGATTAATCTATCCTGCCCTTTTACATGATTTATCGTTATATCAAATTTTTTATTATCAAAAGTTTGAATTTTTTTATTTGAAAAAAGCGGCTTCTTTTTAGAAAAATAATCAATCACTTCCTGCAAGTTTTCTGCAAACATAATATTATCATGAGGAAAATATTTTATAAAGTCATAAGAATCTTTAGGAAATATTGCAATAAGATTTTTATTTTCCAATACAGTTTCTAAATATACCAATATATTTTCAGGGCAAACGAGGTCCCCTTTCAGGTTTAAATCTCCTATAAAAATATATTGATCGCTGATTTCTATATTTGAAGTTAATTTTAAGAGTGCCATAAAAATAGGAAAATCAAGGCTTGCATAGTTAAATTTTACATTTTCTTCAAACAATAAATTTATTTTACCAAGCGGCATTTTAAGCTTATAGTATTTAAAAATATTTACTATCTTATTTTTAATAATTGTCTTTTCGATTTTGTTATTTGATAAAATATTAAAAGCAAGCATTCCTTTTTGAACACTTGCTTCTATTTTATTTAACCGTCCCCTGCTTTTATTGCAAGTTATTGTTTTTACCGTAGAATACATGAATCCTCCTTGGAAAAAATAATTTCCTTATATTTTTTTATTAGGGGATCTTCGTCTATTCTTATATCCATTTCTTCATGTGTAATGGGATGTATAAAATTTAAACGGTAGGCTTGTAATAATTGATTGTCAAGTTTGTACTTTGATCTGGTCCCTTTATAGTCCTTGTCTCCTAAAATAGGATGCCCTATATGGGAAAAATGTACCCTTATTTGGTGGGTCCTTCCTGTATATAACTTTATATCCAAATAGGAATAATCACTATTTTCGATTTCTACATGATATGATGTCTTGGCATACCTTCCGCTGTCTATAACGGTCATAAGTTTTCGATTATGAGGATTTCTACCTATAGGATATTCCAAAATTCCATCTTTTTCGGAAAGTTTCCCGTTTATTATGGCCCTGTAATACTTATTTATTTCATGATTTTTAAACATATCTTTAAGCTTAATATAGGCTCTGTCAGATAAAGCTATAAGCATAAGTCCGCTTGTGTTCATATCCAGTCTGTGAACTATACCCGGTCTGTCCTGCCCTCCAAGTTCAGATAAGTTTTTGAATCTGTAAAGTAAAAAATTTACAAGGGTCTTTTCCCTAATCTTATCAGTAGGGTGTGATAAAATTCCTCTCGGTTTGTTAACTATTGCTATATCAGCATCTTCATATATAACATCTATGGGGAGATTTTCTTTTTCCAATTCCTTTATTGTAAGTCCGGAAAGATCAATTTCTATTTTATCGCCAAATTTTACCTTATATCCTGCTTTTTCATATTTATCATTCACCAAAACTTGCTTTAAGTCTATCAGGCTTTTTATTTTTGATCTGGATATATCTTCAAAATAATCTGCTAAAAATATATCTAATCTTCCGAATTCATATTCTTCATTATCTAAATAAATAATCATCAAAGCCTCCAGTCTATTTCCTTTTTACCTTGAGAAAAAAGATAGGCGTTGGCTTTAGAAAAGGGTTTGGAGTTAAAAAATCCCCTACTTGCAGATAAAGGAGACGGATGGACCGATTTTATAATGCAATTTTTATTGGCATCTATAAATTGTGCCTTCTCCTGAGCTTTGTTTCCCCATAAGATATACACTACATTTTCTTTGTTTTCATTTATTTTTTTTATAATAAAATCTGTAAAAACGGACCAATAAGATTTTGCATAGAAATTTGGACTTGCCTGTCTTACTGTAAGACTTGCATTTAAAAGTAAAACTCCCTCTTCAGCCCATTTTTCCAAGTCCCCATTTAAAGGCGTTTCTATTTTTAAGTCATTTTTCAATTCTTTAAAAATATTTCTTAAAGAAGGCGGTAAGCTTATGCCTTTTTTCACTGAAAAAGCTAAACCGTCAGCTTGACCGGGTCCATGGTATGGATCTTGTCCCAATATAAGCACTTTAAGCTTTGAAAAACTTGTAAGTTTAAGAGCTCTGAAAATATCTTCCTTAGCAGGATAAAGAATGTATTTATCATATTCCTTCATCATAAAGGCGTAGAAGTCCATAAAGTTTTTGTCTTTAAAAATATCTTTTAAGATATCATCCCAATCATTTCCTATCTTTATCATTTTTACCCTCGATAAAAAATATATAGAAAATTAAAAATATAGCAGAGAATGAAATATACATATCAGCAAAGTTAAATACCGGAAAATCATATATACCGCCTAAGGGTGTAAAAATGAAATCCACTACATAGCCAAATCTGAATCTGTCTATTACGTTACCTATTGCCCCCGCCATTATCATAACCAAAGGAAGTTTAACAGAAATGCCAATTTTGTTTCTATTTTTTAATAAAAATACTAATATAGCCAAGCAGACCGCAAAAGCTATAATTATAAAAATATATTTTGCATTCTGAAGCATTCCCCATGCTGCGCCCTTATTTTCCAAATAGGTCAAGTGTAGCCAATTTTTTAATATTTTAACTTGAACTTGCCCCATTAAATACGATTTAGCCAGAGTCTTTGTGACTTGATCGGCAAAAATTGCCAGTAAAAATATAATAATATACATAAGCCTCCTATATAAACTTTTCAATCCTTATTCTAAATTTATCCTTTCGGGTTTTACCTTCTATTTCTTTAAGAATAAATCTTCCAAATCCCCTTACGGAAACCATATCTTGGCTTTTTACTTCCGTAGATGGATTATTTGAGATTATATAATTTAATTTCACGAAATCTTTTTCTATTATCGTTTTTGTTTTTGATCTTGCCAAATTAAGAACGGCACTTAAAATTGCATCAAGTCTTAAAGAAGATACTATGGTATTTATACTTTCAAATTCAAAATCTTTATTTTCCAAATATAATTTAGGAGTACTTGAGACTTTTACTTTATTTCTTTTAACACTTTTAAGGTTAAATAGTATAAAATCCGCAATTTCTTTTTTACATACAAGCATAGCTGAAGATTCTTTAAGAGATATATCTCCTATCTTATTTCTATCTATACCCAAGTTTAAAACCGCTCCTAAAATATCTCGATGTCCAACTGAAGAATTTAGCTTGTCAATATTTAATATTTCAATCTTTTGATTTAAGTTCTCCTCTAAATTAAAGTCGTCAAGAGAATAAAATATGATTTGCCTCTCTCCGTATTCATGAGATTTATATATTTTATAATAAATTTTTTCCCTGTTACAAATTGATTTTAATAATTCTATATGATTAGGTGTCATAAAATCACTGTTGTCAATTTGTGAATAATAAAGTTTAGAAATCCTGTCAGAATATTTTTGATATACTAATTTTGATTCCTCATCTTTAATAAAATCCATATTTTCTCCAAAAAATATGGCTGTCAAAGACAGCCATTAAGTTTAAATTATAATTGATATAAGCTTCTGTTTGTGATTTGTTCTTTAATAGCTCCGTCAATGTTTATTCCGTTAGGTGCTATAACATATATATCCTTTGTAACATTTTGGATTGTACCGTTTAAAGCATAAACACCACCGCTTACGAAGTAAAATATTTGAGTTTTTTTATCAACTTCCAACATTTCCAAGTTTAAGACTACGCTCTTTCCGCTTGTTATATCATCAACTACCAACTTACCGTCTTCATAAGTAAGCGGTTCTCTTATAGAAACTATCATATTTGAACTTGATCCCCTTGAAATGCTGCTTTGTACAGCAGGTCTTTTAGAGAATCTTTCCTCCCTTCCTGATTTTACAACATCTGTTTTTACTTCGCTGTCATTAGCCTTGATTTCTTCTTTTGTTTCAATTACTTCTTCTTTTTCATCATTCTTTGAATCTTCATACTTATCATAATCTTCATAAAAATTATCTTCATCATCATAATATTCTGATTCAATACCTACAAAGTCTTTAACCTTATCCCAAAAAGACATAAACCCTCCCGATTATTTGAATATGGCACTACCAATTCTTATCATATTGGAGCCTTCGTCAATAGCCAATTTGTAATCGGCAGTCATACCCATAGACAAATACTCCATTTTAATATTATTATAACTTATTTTCTTGTGTTTTTCGAATATTTTTTTACATTTAGCAAAAGTATTTCTAATCTCTTTTTCATCATCAACATTTGGACCTATAGTCATAAGTCCATGAACTTTTACATAGTTTGCTTCTTCCACCAAGGCTATAAATTCATCCAAATCTTCTTCAAAAATAGCGAGTTTTGAATCTTCTCTTGATATATTAAGCTGAATAAGGCAATGAAAAATCCAATTATGTTTTTTGCCTTCTTTTTCCAATGCTCTTAATAAAGATATCCTATCAAGAGACTGTATCAACAAATCCTTACCTACAAGATACTTTATCTTATTGGTTTGAAGATTTCCTATCATATTATAAGAAAAGTTACCTGCGTATTTGTCCATTCTCGCAAGCAGACTTTTTACATGATTTTCTCCGATAGCATCTATATCCGTGTTTAAAAGTTCATCTATTTTATCATCTTCCACATATTTAGTGACAGCCACTATTTTTACTTGCCTGTCACCTATATATTTTTTTATTTCATTAATATTATCTGCAATGCTAATAGGAATCACCTTCCTTAAAATTTTTAGGATTTATAAGTATTTTTGTGAATTCTTCAAGCCTATCT
>JAEXBH010000024.1 GCA_023394215.1 Bacillota bacterium
TTCAAGACTATCTTTTACAAGCAGGTTTTCAAAGCTTGCCTTCCAGCCGTTTTCCTTATTTAACTCTACAAAACTGTCAGTCTTTTGACCGTTTTTTACTAAGTATACTTTTATTGCAGGTGCTTGGGCAGGGTCTGTTCCCTTCCATTCCTTGCTTATTTCTATGGTCTTTTTCTTAAGCTTATTTTCTATATTAATAGAATATTTTCCAAAAGCGATTTCCTCTATTTTTGAAACTTCAACGTCATATAAGGATGAATCAAGTTCCTTAACATATACTAAATCTTCTATATTTTTGCCGTTTACAGTGGCAGGCAAACCTTTAACTACATATTTATAATCGTTTAATTCGTTTAGTTTAAAAGATTCTATAAGCCAATCCGTATCGCCGTCTTTAGCTCTCAATTCTACAACTATTTCTCTGCCTTCCAAACCCTTTTCCCAGGTTTTTGCTACTTCTATGTCCTTCAAAGGGTTATCCTCTCCCGGTACTCTACCAAATACTATATTACCGTTTGAGCCGATTCCTCCACCCTTCGATGCCGAGTTACCCATTATTAAAAGCTTCGATAGGCTTTTTACAACTTCCTTACTGTCTAAAACAACGGATTTTACAGCCAAGGCCTCAGTTGAATTTTTAATACTTATAGGTTCTTGTCCTTCAGTATATCTATTGCCATCTTCATCCCTATAAAATAGAGCCTTGCTTCCACCTAAGAATCTGTCAGGCATAGTAACTGAATAACCGTGTCCCGAAACCTTATCCGAACTCCAAAAGTCATCTCCCGCACTACCGGCGGTATTATCAAAAAAGGCTACCCCTTCTTCTGCATAGAACGAAGCACTCCCTGTAGGGCAGAACCAAAATCCACCTCCGCTCTCACCCGGAAGCATTATGCCGTCCGATATGGTTCCTTTCCATCCGTTAGCCCTATTTTCAGCTATATAAGCGTTCTCTACCTTCATGGTATAAGGTATTGTTGTAAGGTAAACACCTCCGCCTTGGTCTCCCGCTACGTTGTTTAATATTTGCCCACCGGACAGGTATCCTTGGTTTGATGATATGTTTATTCCACCGCCGCAATTTTGCGCAAAGTTATTTGAAACCAAGCCACCTTCCATGGTGAATTTACCCATATAATATTTTGACCAGGTTTCTATAGGCAATTTAGCTATTTCTTTTTCTAAACCTATACCGTCTACAGCCCAATCTGATACAAATATTCCTCCACCTTGATAGGCTCTGTTTTCCTTAATTTCAACGCTACTTCCCGCCGGTATATGTATATCCACGTTACCGTTGCCGGAAATAGCTCCTCCTCCGACACCGTGGTTATTTGTAAAAAGTCCTCCATTTAATACAAGGCTGGACTTAGCTTGCGGCTTAAGACCGGATTCAGAAGTTGCTGATCTCTCATAATCATAAGGACTTCCACTTCCTACAAGGATAGCTCCTCCCCAACCCTTGTTTCCGCTTATCTCTCCACCGTTTACTGTAAGTGATGTGCTCGGTCTTACAAGTATAGCTCCGGCTCCCGGAGAATCGGACCACAAAAGTCCGGCATAAGGTTCATAATTTCCAGCTTGGTTTCCGCATATACTTCCACCATTCATCACCATAGTAGCTGAGTTATCAAGTAAAATTGCACCGGCTGAGAAAGCTGTACTGCTTCCGCTATAATCATTTGATTCTATGCTTCCACCATTTAAAGTTAGGCTTGCCTTTGCTCCGCTTACTATAATTGGAGCCTTATAGGAACCACCTCTTGCCTTAGCATTTTTATAGGTTCCTCCATTTATTACAAGCTTACCCTTACTATATATAAGTCCGGCTACAAGCTCACCATAGGATGAGTCTTCTATGTTACCTCCATCCATGGTTATTGCTTCTTCCAAGGTAAGTCCTGCATTCTCGTCAATAGTTATAAATTCTTTTTTATAACCGGAAGCCTTCTTAAATACTGCCGGACCTTGGGACTTAAAGCTGATATTCTTACCTGATATATTTATCGCCTCTGTAAAAATATAGTCCCCCGGAGCTAAAATCAATTCCTCTCCTTCAATTGCCGTTTCAACTGCCGCCTTCAATTTTTCAAAGTTGTTAATCGGCTCTTCCGCCGCCCTTACTCCGTCATTTCTTATGAGAAAAAACAGAATTAGAACAAGCATATATACAACACAAACGTAACAAGGTTTCTTTTTTGAAAATTTCACTTGTTTCCTCCTTCCAATGATTGTTAATCATACTCTAAATTTATCATGTTAGTCGTTTTTTTCAATTGAAATTGTTTAAAACATTCAATTTTAATCCATATAATTTTATATAAATATCCCTGTAAGCACAGTCCCCAATATTATAAAAGGAACCGTCATTATGAGTATATTATCCGTTCCCAAACCACTTTTTTGAACCATACTTACAGCTGATGCCAAAATAAGCCCACACGCAACCGGACCCATCCCCGATATCGCTATCTTTATCGCCTTAATTTTTTTCATTTCCTCCCATATGGGATAAATAAAAAATATTAATAGAATTCCATGCAAAAAAATTACTAAGCCAGCAGCCAAACCGCCTAAAATCTGCCCGTGTGTACACAAACTCGCCGAAGCAAGAGATCCGGCATAAGCGAAAAAGCTGAACATGAACCCCGGAACCCCTTGAACCAATCCATATCCTGTTAAAAATCCTGATTTGTCATATAGTGATTTACTTCTACCAAATCACTATACATAAGAGGAACTACAACTTGCCCTCCTCCTATAACTAAATATATCTGTAAAAACTTTAAAATATATCTAAAACTATGTGACTTATAAAACTTTTCAAGATAGGGATGCTTACCGCCAAAATCAAAAATATAAAAAGATATTTCCAAGGGGGATTTATCCAAACCCTATTGTAAATATCTTTTTTATTTTAAGACAATATTGATAATATTCCTCCAAGTAGCAAAAAAAGGAGGAATCCAAGGTTCTTTATAAAAGTAACTTACAAAAGTAGCTGCTAATAATAAAAATATACTAAAGCTGTTAATCGAAAAGATAAATTTCCTAAAAATTAATGGTTATTAGCGGAGTTATAATGACTCTGTTTTTTTGTAAATAATTGGTACGAATACTTTCTCCAAGGGTGTGATAGTGGTACTTCCTCTAAGACGT
>JAEXBH010000056.1 GCA_023394215.1 Bacillota bacterium
GTATAAGGGGTATTTCAGACCTTATAGCTATTCCTGCCATGATCAACCTTGACTTTGCCGATGTTCAATCAGTTATGAAGGATCAAGGTATTGCTCATATGGGTATAGGTCTTGCAAGCGGAGAAAATAGAGCTGTAGAAGCTGCCAAGTTGGCTATAAAGAGTCCTCTTTTAGAAACATCCATAGATGGAGCCAAAGCAGTTTTGATAAATGTTTCTGCTGCAGATATGGCGTTATTGGAAGTAAGTGAAGCGGCAGAACTTATAAGAAATCAAATAGATCAGGAAGCTAACATTATTTTGGGAGCAGGCATTGACGACACGTTGAAGGATGAAATCAAGATCACCGTTATAGGTACAGGTTTTGATAACAAGAAGATATCCACATCAAGTGTTAATTCGGTAAAAACAAGTGAAAACAAGGAAAGTTCAGGCTTAATAATACCTCCGTTCCTAAGAGGATAATCTATGAGATGTCCTTATTGTGGTTTTCATGATTCAAAGGTTATAGACTCAAGACCTACGGAAGACAATGAGGCCGTGAGAAGAAGAAGAGAATGTTTAAGATGCGATAAGAGATTTACCACCTATGAAAGAGTGGAAGACCAGGAAGTTATGGTTATAAAGAAGGATAATACCAGAGAGCCTTTCCAAAGGACCAAACTTTTGAACGGTATGATAAAGTCGTGTGAAAAGAGACCCGTATCGATAGATATGCTTGAAAAAGCGGTCGATGAAATCGAAACTGAACTTAATCATTTAAATCAAAAGGAAGTAACATCTGCCTACATAGGAGATATGATAATGGAGAAACTTAAAAAGATTGACAAGGTTGCCTATGTAAGATTTGCTTCTGTCTACAGGGAATTTGAGGACGTTCAAACTTTCTATGAGGAAATCAAGAATCTTAAGACTGACGACTGATTGAAAGATTTGACTTAAATAGTGTATTAATGCCAAATTTATTAATGAATTTGGCATTTTTAATTAGGGGAGCATATGGATAATTTGAATTTTTTTGAAATGACAGCAGGTGAAGAATTAAATAAAAATGCTCCTTTAGCGGCGAGATTGAGACCTGAAACCATAGAGGACTTTGTAGGGCAAGATCATCTTATAGGTAAGGATAAACCGTTATACAGGATGATAAAAGCAGGAAGGATTTCATCTATGATTTTCTACGGACCACCGGGAGTAGGGAAAACTACTCTTGCCTATATAATAGCTAAATCCGGGAATATGGATTTTAGAGAAATGTCTGCGACTTCCGCCGGGGTAAAGGATATAAAGGAAGTTATAGATAGGGCTAAAAGCAATTTATCCATGTATTCATTAAGAACGATATTGTTTATAGATGAAATTCATAGGTTTAACAAGTCTCAGCAGGATACTTTGCTTCCCCATGTTGAAAGCGGGTTGATAACTTTGATCGGAGCAACTACGGAAAATCCTTACTTTGAAGTAAATAAGGCCCTTATATCCAGATGCCATGTTGTTACTCTTGAAAAATTGGGAGATAAGGATTTGGCAAAGTTGGTTGATTTTGCAATCAGAGATAAGGACAGGGGTTACGGAGCTTTTGATATAGAAATAGATGATAGGGCAGTAAGTCATCTTATAATTGCAAGCGGCGGGGATGCAAGATTTTTATTAAACAGTTTGGAACTTGCAATTTTGTCAAATGACAGAAAAGACGGTAAAATCCATATAAGTGCTGATGATATAAAAAATTCTATAATTGATAAACCTGCATATTATGACAAGGATTCCGATGAGCATTATGATACAATTTCAGCCTTTATAAAGTCTATGAGAGGGTCAGATCCGGATGCGGCAATATATTATTTAGCAAAAATGCTTGCAGGAGGAGAGGATATAAAGTTCATAGCGAGGCGTATCCTCATACTTGCAAGCGAGGATATAGGTTTGGCGGATCCAAATGCTTTAAATGTTGCAATGTCGGCTTTTAATGCCGTAAATGTAATAGGTAACCCTGAAGCAAGGATAATACTTGCAAATGCGGTTATATATATGGCGCTTGCCCCTAAAAGTAATTCAGCATATATGGCTATAAATAGGGCTATGGATTTTATTAAAAATGAGGGATTTTTTGCAACGCCTGATTATCTTAGAGATGCAAGTTATGAAGGAGCTAAAGACTTAAACCGAGGGATAGGTTACAAGTATCCCCATGATTATCCGGATTCCTGGGTAAGGCAGAGATATTTGCCTAAGGAAATAGAAAAGCAGGTATTTTATTATCCTAATAAACTTGGATATGAAAAAGAAATTAATGATAGATTAAATAAAATAAAAGCGGGAGAAGAAAATGGAAATTAAGCATTTGTTTAAAAATTACGAGAAATACTTAAATCAAGAAGTTGAAGTTAAGGGATGGATAAGAAAGTCCAGAGAATCAAAAAATTTCGGTTTTTTAGAAATCAATGACGGAAGCTTCTTTAATCCTGTGCAAGTTGTTGTTGAAGCTGGACTTGAAAATTTTAAGGAAATTTTCTCTCTTGGTCTTTCGGCATCTGTTGCGGTTAAGGGTAAGCTTGTTAAGCCGGAAGGTGCTAAGCAGGCTTTTGAAATACAGGCTGAGGAAATATCAGTGCTTCATGATTCGGATAAGGACTATCCGCTTCAAAATAAGAGGCACACTCTTGAATATTTAAGAACTTTACCGTCTCTTAGGGCAAGGACAAATACCTATAATGCTGTATTTAGGGTAAGATCTGTTTTGGCATTTGCAATACACAAGTTTTTCAATGAAAGAGGGTTTATTTATGTTCATACCCCTATTATTACCGCATCGGATGCGGAAGGAGCCGGAGAAATGTTCAGGGCAACGACCTTTGATTTAAATGAACTTCCAAAAGATGAAAATAACAGGGTTGATGACAGTAAGGACTTTTTCGGTACAGCTGCAAATCTTACAGTGTCAGGTCAGCTTGAAGTTGAAGGTTATGCTATGGCGTATGGTAAGGTTTATACCTTTGGACCTACTTTCAGGGCTGAAAATTCAAATACACCGAGACACGCTGCAGAATTTTGGATGATAGAGCCGGAAATAGCTTTTTCAGAATTGACTGATGTAATGGATCTTGCAGAGGATATGGTCAAGTATATCGTTGAATATGTTATGAAAGAACTTCCAGAAGAAATGGAATTTTTCAACAAGTTTGTAGACAATGAACTTCTTGCCAGGCTAAATAAGCTTATAAAATCGGAATTTAAGAGACTTCCATATACAGAAGCCATTGAAATTTTAAAGAAGGCTGATGTAGAATTTGCATATCCTGTGGAATGGGGAGCGGATTTGCAAACTGAACACGAAAGATATCTTACTGAGAAAGTGTTTAACGGACCTGTATTTGTTACAGATTATCCAAAAGATATCAAATCTTTCTATATGAGATTAAATGATGATGGAAAGACGGTTGCGGCTACAGATATGTTGGTTCCCGGAGTAGGAGAGCTTATAGGCGGTTCTCAAAGGGAAGAAAGAGAAGATGTGTTGGTAGCCAGCATGCAGGCTAAGGGTATTGTTCCTGAGGATTATCAATGGTATACAGATCTTAGAAGGTTTGGTGGAAATAAGCATGGCGGATTTGGACTTGGTTTTGAAAGAATGGTAATGTATCTGACAGGTATGAAAAATATCAGAGACGTTATACCTTACCCAAGAACAGTAAATTCTATGCATAAGGAAAAGTAAAAATTTACAAAAGGTAAAAAATTTGGTATCATCTATAAATAAGTAAATATTAGAAGGCTGAGATTGAGAGTATTAAGCTTGGAATATTTTTAGAGAGTCTGTGTTTGCTGGAAACAGATAATAGGAAAAGCCCAACTTTCTCATGAGCTGTGCGGTTATACCGTTAAAATTTTTGAGTGGATTTTTATAATCAATAAGAGTGGTAACGCGGACCTTTCGTCTCTTGATGGAGGGTCCTTTTTTATTTAAACAAATATATTTGGAGGATGGGATGAACAGATATAACCCTAACGCCATAGAGAAGAAATGGCAAAAAATATGGGATGAAGAAAAAACATTTAAGACAGTAATAAACAAGGATAAGAAGAAATTTTACGGACTTATAGAGTTTCCTTATCCGTCAGGACAAGGGCTTCATGTAGGGCATCCGAGATCTTATACTGCCCTTGATGTAGTTGCAAGAAAAAGAAGACTTGAAGGAGAGGAAGTTTTGTTTCCAATGGGCTTTGATGCCTTTGGACTTCCTACTGAAAATTATGCCATAAAGAACAAGATTCATCCGAGGATAGTAACCGAGGATAATATTAAAAACTTTACAAGACAGCTAAAGTCTATAGGTTTTTCATTTGATTGGGATAGGGCTGTAGATACAACAGACCCTGAATATTTTAAGTGGACTCAGTGGATCTTTATTCAGATGTTTAAAAAGGGGCTTGCTTATAAAAAGGAGTTTCCTATAAATTGGTGTCCTTCATGCAAGGTAGGGCTTGCTAATGAAGAAGTTGTGCAAGGGGCTTGTGAGAGATGCGGAACTTTGGTGGAACATAAGGTAAAAAATCAATGGATGCTTAAGATTACAGAGTATGCGGATAGACTTATAGATGATCTTGATGAAGTAAATTATCTTGACCATATCAAGGCCCAACAAACAAATTGGATAGGTAGAAGTTTTGGTGCTGAGATAGATTTTAAAATTAAAGATCATGATAAGAAACTTAGGGTATTTACAACAAGACCGGATACAATATATGGGGCAACCTATATGGTAATAGCACCTGAGCATCCTATAATAAAGGAACTTGAAGAAAGTTTGGAAAATCTTGATGAAATAAGGGCATATCAAGATTTTGCAAATAAAAAATCAGATTTTGAAAGATCCCAATTAAACAAGGATAAGACAGGGGTGGAACTTAAGGGAATTACTGCTGTAAATCCTGTAAGCGGTAAGGAAATACCGATTTGGGTATCTGATTATGTAATGATAACTTACGGAACAGGCGCTATAATGGCGGTACCTGCTCATGATGATAGAGACTATGCTTTTGCAAAGAAGTTTAACCTTGAAATCATAGAGGTTGTTGAAGGCGGAGATGTAAGTAAAGAACCTTATACCGATACTGATGACGGTATCTTAATAAATTCTCCGGTTATTAACGGTCTTAGGGTCAAAGAAGCAAAAGAAAAGATGATATCATATATTGAAGAAAAAGGACTTGGAGAAAAAAAGAAAAACTTCAAACTTCGTGATTGGGTATTTTCAAGGCAAAGATACTGGGGAGAACCTATACCTATGGTATATTGTGAACATTGCGGTTGGCAGCCTGTAGATGAAAAAGATTTGCCTGTTACCCTTCCCGATGTGGAAAACTATGAGCCTTCAGATGATGGAGAAAGTCCTCTATCTCTTATAGACTCTTATGTAAATACGACTTGTCCTAAGTGTGGGGCGGCTGCTCGCAGGGAAACCGATACTATGCCTCAATGGGCAGGTTCATCCTGGTATTACCTAAGATATATGGATCCTGACAATAAGGAAGCTTTGGTAGGTAAAGAAGCTGTAGAATACTTCTCGCCTGTAGATTGGTATAACGGTGGAAATGAACATACGACTCTTCATCTTCTTTATTCAAGATTTTGGCATAAGTTCCTATATGATATAGGAGTTGTTCCTACAAAGGAACCTTATATGAAGAGGACTTCTCATGGTATGATCTTGGGAGAAAATGGTGAAAAGATGTCAAAGTCAAGGGGCAATGTAGTAAATCCTGACGATATTATAAGGGACTACGGAGCTGATACATTAAGAACATATGAAATGTTTATTTCTGATTTTGAAAAGGCGGTGCCTTGGTCTGATTCAGGTGTTGCGGGTATAAGAAAATACCTTGACAGGGTTTGGAACCTTCAAGAAATCCTTGTAGATGGCGATGCTTATTCCAAGGATATGGAAATACTTATAAATCAAACTATTAAAAAGGTATCCGAGGACTACGAAACACTTAAGTACAATACTGCCATAGCCCAACTTATGACCTTACTTAACGCTTTTAAGGCAAAGGGAGCTATAAACAGGAAGGAATTTGAAATCTATCTTATCCTGTTAAATCCGTGTGCACCGCATATGACAGAAGAGCTTTGGGAAATTCTTGGAAATAAGGTTCAAATAGCAAATCAAACTATTTGGCCAAGCTTTGATGAAAACAAGCTTGTAGATGATACTATAGAAATACCCGTACAGATAAACGGAAAGGTAAGGACCGTAATTACTGTCGCCCTTGAAATTGAAAAAGATCAACTTTTTGAACTTATAAGGAAAGATGAAAATATTATAAAGATTTTGGAAGGAAAGACTATAGTTAAGGAAATATATGTTCCTAAGAAGATAATTAATATAGTTGTGAAATAGTGCTCTATCCTTAATCAATAAAATTAACTTAAAAGATATACTTTATACAGGCTATGTGAAAATATTTATCCGTATATGTAAATGATTTTGTGTATCAACCCAAATCCTAATTTAAGGGAGAGGGTTGATACATTTTTCTTATAATACTTATTTGAAAGTTAAGAATTTTTGTGAGGGTAATGTATCGGATCCGGTTTAAAAACATATAAATTAGGGAAATTATAGATAAACTATTTTAAACGTGGTAAACTTGAATAAAAGAGAGGCAGATGTAAATTATATAAATTTTCAAAGATATAAATAAAATTGTGGACAAAATATCATATAAATTAAGTATATTCATATCAGTCCTCTGCTATATAGCATCTATAGGAGAAAAGGGATGAAAAGATAAGGGGGAAAAATGAA
>JAEXBH010000063.1 GCA_023394215.1 Bacillota bacterium
ATTCCTCTCTACACAACAAAAACTCAAACAAACATACCTCATTTATTACGATTGTTACCCTATTTTATATTTTATAAACACAAAAAATAATTAATACTTTAATTGTCGAAATTCAGGACTTAACTTCTTAAGAATCCCCAAATCCATCATTTTTACATTTTCTTAATATTATATAAGCTAAATATATACACAAAAATATTATAAAATAGATCGAAATGTTGAAATTTTCACTCTTTTGAAAAAGATGTTCTTGAATATTTGCATATATTTTATTATTTTTGAAAAATAATTTATTTTTCTATTGCAAAAAATTTTTTTGAAGCTATAATATGTAATTATGATTTGTATTATTATAAAAATAAATAATACATTATTAATTTGGAGGAATGTATGAAAAAATTAAAAAAACTTGCCGGACTTCTATTGGCAACAAGCTTGGTTTTGACTGCCTGTGGAGGCCAGCAAAACAAAAATGATAAGGAAAACAATCAAACCGCTTCAGAGTCGGAAACCATAAAGATAGGTTCTATGGGCCCTCTTACAGGAGGCGCTGCCGTATATGGCGTAAGCTCTACAAACGGAGCAAAATTAGCGGTTGAAGAAATCAACGCTCAAGGCGGTATAAACGGTAAAAAAATAGAATATATTTTACACGATGATAAAAATGATACAAATGAAGCTATTCACATATATGACCTTTTGGCTGAAGAAAAAGTAGTTGCTATTCTTGGAGCAATAACTTCCGCTCCGTCTGAGGCCGTAGCGGCAAGAGCAAAGGAAGATAATCTGCTTATGATTACTCCTTCAGGTACTCAATTCGGTATAACTTCAAACAGACCTAATGTATTCAGAGTTTGCTATACGGATCCATTCCAAGGTCAAATACTTGCTCAATATGCTTTAGAAAGCGGTAAGAAAACCGTAGCACTTATGAAAAACACTTCTTCTGAATATTCAAGCGGTGTTTATGAAGCATTTAAGGAAAAAGCAAAAGAGTTGGGGCTTGAAATCGTAGCTGAAGAATCCTACGGAAATGCCGATAAGGACTTCCGTGTTCAACTTACCAATATAGCTGCAAAAAAACCGGAAATACTTTTGGTACCGGACTATTATGAAGTAAATGCTTTAATCCTTTCTCAAGCAAGGGAAATAGGTATCGATGCCTTGATACTTGGTCCTGACGGATGGGACGGTATCGTAACTCAAGTTGAAAAATCCAACCAAGCCCTACTTGAAAATGTAGTGTTTGCAAACCACTATTCAATTGATGACAAATCTGAAAAGATTCAAAACTTCTTAAAGAATTACAGAGAAAAATTCAATGAAGAGCCTACAGCCTTCTCAGCCTTGGCTTATGACGGTATCTATATGATTAAAGCAGCTATAGAAAATGCCAAATCTACAGATAAACAAGCTGTTATAGATGCCATGAAAGCTATAAACTATGAGGGTATAACAGGAAAATTATCATTTGATGAAAACAACAATCCTATTAAGGAAGTTTCAATGATAAAAATCGAAAACGGCGAATATAAGTTGGACAAACTTGTTAAGTCTAAATAAAAATCTGTTTTGAAAGTCTCATAAGACTTTCCCGTCGTTAAAAATCATAAGGAGATGTCTTCATCTCCTTATATTTATCTTAGAGAAATTATTAAGGAAATATACAATGAACATATTATTACAAACACTAAACGGCCTTCAGATAGGTGCCATATATGCCCTTGTAGCCCTTGGCTATACCATGGTTTACGGCATAGCAAAATTAATAAATTTTGCCCACGGCGATATATTAATGGTAGGTGCCTATGTCGCATACTTTACCATACCGCTGTTGGTAAGCTTAAATATACCTATTTACGCCAGTATAATAGCTTCTATACTGGTATGTGCTCTTTTGGGTATTTTAATAGAGAAGATAGCCTACAGGCCCCTTAGAAATTCACCGAGAATTTCCAACCTTATAACAGCAATCGGGGTGTCGCTTCTTATAGAAAATTTGGTTTTAAAATTTATAGGAACAGGTTCCGTACCCTTCCCTAAAGTTTTCACCCAAGCTCCAATAGTAATAGGCGGACTTTCAATAAATTTTTCTATTGTGGTCACCGTTACAGTTACTATAATACTTACAATACTTTTGCAATTATTTATGAAAAATACAAAAATGGGAACGGCAATGCTTGCCACAAGTGAGGACTATGGCGCATCAAATCTCGTAGGTATCAGCGTAGATAGGTCCATAAGCCTTGTTTTTGCCATAGGCAGCGGACTTGCTGCAGTAGGTTCTCTCCTATATGTAGCCACCTTCCCTCAAGTAAATCCTACAATCGGTATGATGCTCGGCATAAAAGCCTTTATAGCTGCCGTTTTGGGCGGTATAGGCAACATACCGGGAGCTGTCATAGGCGGTTTTATATTAGGTATAGTTGAAGCTCTTACAAAGGCATATATATCTACAGAACTTGGTGACGCTTTTGTTTTCGGCATTTTAATATTGGTACTTTTATTTAGGCCTAACGGTCTTTTCGGTAAAAAAGAAAGGGAAAAGGTGTAAAATGACTAAAGAAAGAAAAAAAGAATATTTAATAAGCACTACCTTAATCATTTTGCTTTTTGCACTTTTAATGTTTTTACAAAGTTCAGGAATCCTAAACAGATATAGCAAAGGTATAGTAATAAGCATATTTATAAACATCATATTGGCTGCTTCCCTAAACGTTACGGTCGGAGTCTTGGGACAAATAAGTCTCGGTCATGCAGGCTTTATGTCAATAGGGGCCTACTGTGCAGCTCTGTTTGCCAAAGCCGGAATTTTAACAGGCATTCCCAACTTTATAGTCTCCATACTGATAGGCGCTATATTTGCTCTTATTTTCGGCTTCTTAGTGGGTATACCCTCTCTTAGACTGAAAGGAGACTACCTGGCAATAATAACCTTAGCTTTCGGAGAAATCGTAAGAGTTCTTATAGAATTCTTTAAATTTACAGGGGGAGCCCAAGGCCTAAGCTCTATACCTACTTATTCAAGCATAAGCAGCTCCTTCATAGTAATGACCATATCCGTAGTACTGATGTACTCTCTTATGACCAGCAGACACGGAAGAGGCGCTCTTGCTATCAGAGAAGATGAAATTGCCGCAGAATCCGTAGGCGTAAATACCACAAGAAATAAGATTTTTGTCTTTGCCCTATCTGCCATGTTCGCAGGCGTTGCAGGTGCTATGTATGCTCAATACATGGGGCTTTTAAGTGCAAGACAATTTAACTATGAATATTCTATAAATATTCTCGTAATGGTAGTTTTGGGAGGAATGGGCTCTTTTACAGGCTCTATACTCTCAGCCATAGGACTTACAATTTTACCTGAAGTCTTAAGAATGGGAGCCCTACAAGATTATCGTATGATAATATACTCCCTTGCCCTAATACTCGTTATGATATTCAGACCTATAGGCCTTATGG
>JAEXBH010000084.1 GCA_023394215.1 Bacillota bacterium
GTTTGCAGCTCATGGAATGAGACTTTTGGCGAATCCTTTAGGTAGTGACTCAAAGGTAGTTTCGGGAGAAAGCGGCGCTGCATCGATAGGAGCTATGAGTAAGGTTCTTAGTGATTCTAAATATGATACCGTAAAAAAAGATTTAGGAATAGATGAAAATTCGGTGCTTTTATTTGTATCAACAGAAGGAGATACTGATAGGGATAATTACAGAAAAGTTGTTTGGGATGGGAAATACCCAAGTTTTTAGGAGGAAGATTATGGAAAACAAAGTAGTTGATTTGACACAAAGACTTATTCAAAAGCAAAGTTATTCAGGAAATGAAAAGGGAGTTTCGGATGAATTAACCAAGTTTTTTAATGAGAACGGTTTTGATGATGTACATGTTGATAAATATGGAAATACAATTGGACATATAAAAGGAAGTAAGCCGGGTCCTAAGATAGTATTTGACGGACATATGGATACTGTACCTGTTACCGATCCGAGCGAGTGGAAATTCCCTCCTTTTGAAGCTCAAATCCATGAAAATAAGATTTATGGAAGAGGGGCTACAGATATGAAGGGAGCAATAGCGGCTATGGCTGTTGCTGCAGCAAATTTTAAAAATGAAACAAAGGGAGAATTCGCCGGAGATATATATGTAGCGGGAGTTGTTCATGAAGAATGTTTTGAAGGGGTTGCTGCAAGAGAGATCAGTTCCTATGTAAAACCTGACTATGTAGTAATCGGTGAAGCCTCACTTGGAAATATTAAAATAGGTCAAAGGGGTAGGGCTGAAATTAAAATAGAAACTACCGGTATACCTGCGCACTCAGCAAATCCTGAAAAGGGTATAAACGCCGTATATAAAATGTGCAAGGTAATTGAAGCTATAAGAGGTTTGGTACCTACACATCATGATGTTTTAGGCTATGGAATATTGGAACTTGTAGATATAAAGTCAAGTCCTTTCCCGGGAGCTTCCGTTGTACCGGAAAAATGCGTAGCTACATACGATAGAAGGTTATTGGTCGGTGAAACCAAAGAATCGGTTTTAGCACCTATAAATGATCTTTTGGAAAAGTTGATGAAGGAAGATGACCAATTAAAAGTAAAAGCATATTATTCAGTGGGAGAAGAGGATTGTTTTACAGGAGAAAAGATTCTTGGAGAAAGATTTTTCCCAGGCTGGTTGTATAACAAGGAAGAGGATTGGGTGCAAGCAGTATTTAAGGAAATGAATGAAAACGGATTGACACCTGAAATTACTCAGTATAACTTCTGTACAAACGGAAGCCATTATGCCGGAGAAGCCGGAATAAAAACTTTAGGGATAGGACCGTCAAGGGAAAACTTGGCACATACTGTTGACGAATATATTGAAATAGATGAGTTAAACAGCGTTGTTAAGGCTTATGAATCTGTAATGAAGGCACTTCTAAAATAGGAGGGAATATGTACGATATATTAATTAAAAACGGTTTAATTGTTGATGGAAGCGGTCAAAAACCTTTTATTAAGAATCTTGCTATAAAGGATGAAGTTATAAAGTTTGTAGATGGGGAAGTTGAAGCTGTAAAAGTTATTGATGCTGATGGAAAGTTGGTAACTCCCGGATTTATAGATACACATTCTCATTCATCAATGTTGGTTAATGAAGATCCTTATTTAGCTCCTAAACTGTTTCAAGGTATTACCACTGAACTTGTAGCTCAAGACGGTATGGGACCTGCACCTGTCGATGAGAAAAATATAAGTGCTTGGAAAAAAGCCATGGCAGGACTTGAAGGGGAATATGACTTTGAATGGAAATGGAGAAGTGTTGCGGATTATTTAAATCAAGTCGAAAAACTTGAGCTTGGACCGAACATAGCTTATCTTGCACCTCATGGAAACATTAGAATGGTGTCTATGGGGCTTGATAATAGAAAGCCTACTCTTGAAGAGCAGGAAAGGATGAACAAAGAGCTTCAAAAGGCATTTGACGAGGGGGCTTTCGGTATGAGTACCGGTATGATTTATCCTCCTTGTGTATATGCAAATATAGATGAATTTATTGAACTTGGAAAGGTTATAAAGGCAAATGACGGAGTGTTTGTAACTCATCAAAGATCCGAAGCTGATGCCATGCTTGAGTCAATGGATGAAATTTTGACCATAGGTAGAGAAAGCGGATGTAGAACACACTTTTCACATTTCAAAATCTGCGGAAAGAATAACTGGGACAAGATACCGAAAATTCTTGATAAATTGGATCAGGCTAAAAAAGAGGGTATGATAGTTTCATTTGATCAATATCCTTATGTAGCGGGTTCAACTATGATGTCTGTAATTCTTCCTCCTTGGGTTCATGACGGGGGTACCGAAAAACTGATCGAAAGATTATATGATGAAGACCTTCGTAAGAAGATGAAAGAGGATATCATTAACGGCATAGAAGGTTGGGATAACTTCGTTGATTTTGCAGGATTGGAAGGAATATTTATAACATTTGTAAAACATGAAGAAGCTGAAAAGTATGTAGGTATGAGTCTTTTGGAACTTGGACAGGCTACAGGCAAGAATCCTTTGGATGCTATATTTGATTTAATCAGAGATGAAGAAAATATCGTAGGCTTGGTTGATTTTTACGGAACTGAAGAACATGTTAAGACCTTTATGTCAAGACCTGAACAAAATGTTTGTACGGACGGAATCATAGGAGCTAAGCCTCATCCAAGATTGTATGGTGCTTTTGCAAGGGTACTTGGAAAGTATTGCAGGGATGAAAAATTATTCCCTGTAGAAACTGCAATTAGAAAGATGACCGGTAAGCCGGCAGATGCTATAGGACTTCAAGATAGAGGATATCTAAAAGACGGCTATGCTGCCGATGTATTGGTAATAGATTTTGAAAACATTATCGATGTTGGAGATTATACAAATCCTAAACAATTAGCAAAGGGAATTGTTTACTCTATAATAAACGGAAAAATAGTAATTGATGAAGGTAAGGAAGTTCATCAAAGAGCGGGAAAAGTGTTGCGTTATAAGGGACGTAAGTAAAATTTTATAATGTCTTATGGGGGAACCCCCATAAGGCAAAAAAATACATATAGGAGGTTTTATGAATACTTCTCAAAAAACATCATTAGTCATAATAATATTATATATGATAGCAACTGTGGCTATCGGATTGATTTCATCTGCACTTAAGAAGAAAAAATCTCAATCAAAAGGTTCAAATGAAGATTTCTTAATGGCAGGAAAGTCTCTTGGTCCTTTTGTATTGGCCGGAACCTTGTTTGCGGCAAATACAGGGGGAGCTTCAACAACAGGTATAGCAACAAATGTATTTAAATTCGGTTTATCTGCATCATGGTATGTAATTGCTGCAGGAATAGGATTTGTATTGGTATCATTCGTAGCATCTTATTTTAGAAGGTCTGCAGCTAATACCGTTCCTGAAATTATAGGAAAAAGATATGGTAAACCGTCACACATATTTACAGCTATCACATCTATATTAGCTCTTTTCATGGCAACAGGAGCACAAATAATCGCTACAGCGTCTATAATAAATGCTGTAACAGGTTTAGCTTTCAGTACGGCAGCAATAATAACAACAGCAGTAGTAATTCTTTATACAATGGTTGGCGGTTTCGCATCCGTTACCGCAGCTAATATGATGCATGTATTTTTCATTACGGTAGGTATGACTTTTGCACTTATAATAATTCTTTCAAATAACTCTATTGGCGGTTTATCAGGATTGATAAGTAAGGCGGAAGCCCTAAGTGCAACAAGTCCGGAGCTTGATTTATTAAGTATGACAAAGGTAGGGATTCCTACAATAATAGGATATATAGCCATGTATTGTATGACTTTCCCTACAGGGCAAGAAATAGTTCAAACATATTCATCAGCAAAGACAGGTAAGGATGCTAAGCTTGGTTCAATTATTGCCGGCTTAATATCAGGAGTTTACGCAATAGTTCCTGCCCTTATAGGTTTAGTAGCATATGTATGTATAGACGGTTATGTGGCTAAGGGATCATCTCCAAGTGCTTTGGCTGATGCAACACTTTCTTTTGCACCGCCTGCAATAGCCGGTATAGTTTTAGCTTCAATAGTTGCGGCAACCATAAGTTCCGCATCAGGAAATATGATTGGTACAGCTACAATGTTCTCAAATGATATATATGTTCCTTATATAAATAAAGGAATTAGAAATGATAAGAAAGAGGTAGTGGTATCAAAATTGGTAATGTTAGCAGCGGGCTTATTCGGCTTGGCAGTAGCACTTTCAAAGTCAAATATAATTT
>JAEXBH010000133.1 GCA_023394215.1 Bacillota bacterium
AAATGCGAACAAAAAAAATAAAGGAGGAAGATAAAATGATAATGAAGTTTCTGAAAAAGGTACCTGCCGGAATGATGATTGTTCCGATGTTTATTTCTGCACTTGTCAATACATTTGCACCGCAGATTTTACAAATCGGATCATTTACCACAGCAACATTTACAAGTGCAGGTACAGCAAGTGTTTTAGGTGTTCAATTGATTTGTATGGGTGCACAGTTGAGAATTAAAGAATTAGTACAGGTTGTCAGACGGGGCGGTGTGCTTCTTATAAGTAAATTTCTTGTCGGAGCCATAATCGGTATTGCTTTCGGGAAATTATTCGGTATGACGGGATTTTTAGGATTAACTTCTTTGGCTATGATATCAGCCATAACAAATTCCAACGGAAGTTTATATTTGGCATTAACTGCTGAATACGGGGATGAAGTAGATCAAACTGCTATGAGCTTATTGGCTATAAATGACGGACCGTTTTTGACACTTGTAGCTTTAGGTGCATCAGGCATGGCGAACATTCCGTTTATGTCACTTGTCGCAGTTGTAGTTCCTATATTGTTCGGTATGCTTTTAGGGAACCTGGACAAATCTTTACAGGAATTTTTGAAGCCCGGTGTGAGTTTACTCTTGCCTTTTGTAGGAATTACCTTAGGAGCCGGAATAAATATCACCAATATTCTAAAAGGTGGAGCGGGCGGAATTTTATTAGGCCTTATCACTATTGTAATAAGCGGTCCTTTGGTTGTTTTGGCTGATAAAATTTTTAATAAAAGACCGGGCTATGCAGGATGGGCGGTTTCCACAACTGCCGGTAATGCGATAGCTGTGCCGGCTGCTGTAGCTACAATAGATCCTGCATGGGCGCCTTTTGTTGCTGAAGCTACTACACAAGTTGCCGCTTCAACAGTTTTGACAGCTATTTGTATACCTTTTATTGCAGCATGGTGGGCTAAGAAATACGGTTGTCCGAAATATCCATTGCCGGGACAAAACTTTGATAAAAAATAATTGATAGGAGAGTTAGATGAAGGTAAGTATATTTACACCGGTTGTAACGATTTTTGATAATGACGGGAAAATTGATTATGACGGAAATAGAAAAGTAATAAATTATTTAATAGAAAATGGCGTTGACGGTATAGTGCCGCTTGGAAGTACGGGGGAATTTACAGCATTAAATTTACAAGAAAAAAAGGATTTTATTAAATTTTATGTTGAAGAGGTTGCAGGGAGAGTTGAATTAATACCGGGAACAGGAAGTTTGGATTTTAATGAAACTGTGGAACTGACAAAATTTGCTCATGAACTGGGAGTTAAAGGCACTTTAGTACTGCCGCCATATTACTTTGGTATAAGTCAGGAAGAAGCTTTTCACTATTATGATAAGTTAGCTCAATCGGTACCCGGTAATATATACATATATAATTTTAAAGACAGAACCGGTTTTGACATGTCCGCCGAAACATGCTTAAAGTTGGCAAAAAAACACAAAAACATAGCCGGTATGAAAGATTCAACGGATAATGTTGCACATACAAAGTCGGTAATCTATACAGTGACAAAAGAAGTTCCGTCTTTTGAAGTATTTTCAGGTTTTGATGATCATTTTATTGCCAATGTAATTGCCGGAGGCAGCGGTTGTATAGCAGCTTTATCCAATATAAGACCGAGATTATGGGCTGATTGGGTGAAAGCTTATAATGATAAAAATTTTGGAGAGCTTGTGAAGATTGCAAGAACTATAGATGCACTGATGCCTTTTTATTCAGTTCAAAAGAATTTTTCTTTGTTGTTTAAGAAGATTATGAAAAAAGAAGGATTAGATATTTGTGAGAAATCCATATTTCCATTTGAAGAAATCGAGGATGAGAAATTTGAATCGGCTTTAAAAAGCTTACAAAACATATAGGAGGAATCATATGGCAAATGTAGTAATTATCAGTTCTATAGACAATGTTGGCGTTGTGATAGAGTGGATAAAAGAAAATGAGGAATTAAGCTATCTTGCTGACGGAAAATTAAATAAATTTACGGCGAAAAATGATATTAGGATTTATCACAAAGTAGCTATAAAGGAAATTAAAAAGGGCGAGAATGTAGTAAAGTACGGTGAACACATAGGAATAGCCAATAGAGATATACAAATTGGAGAACATGTCCATGTTCACAATGTTGATGACCATAGAGAAGATTTATCGAGTGCTGAATAGGAGTAAAATATGAGGACGTTTTGGGGATATAAGAGAGCTGACGGAAGAGTCGGGGTAAGAAACAATATATTAATACTGCCGGCAAGTGTGTGTGCATCCGATACAACAAGGATAATAGCTGCAAATATTGAAAATGCGGTAACATTTAATATGCAACTTGGATGCTCACAAGTAGGTGCCGATTTTGAATATACCATGGATACAATCTCGGGATTTGCCGCAAATCCAAACATTTACGGGACTGTGGTTGTTTCTTTGGGCTGTGAAAATGCACAAATGAATTTGGTTGTAGATGCAATTAACGCAAGGACAAATAAACCCTTGAAATCCGTGATAATACAAGAAGCCGGCGGGACTTTGAAGGCGATTGAACAGGCAAGCAGATTTGCAAGAGAAATGTCTGCAGAAGCGGGTCTTCTTAGAAGGGAAGAATTTCCAATTTCAGAATTAATATTGGGTACGGAATGCGGTGGATCGGATCCGACATCAGGGCTTGCCTCCAATCCGGTGTTAGGTGCGATGTGTGATTTACTTGTGGAAGAAGGTGCAACAACCGTTTTAAGTGAAACTACGGAGTTTATCGGAGCGGAACATATTTTAGCCAGAAGAGCAAAAAATAAAGAAGTTCATGACAGAATTTATGAGATTGTAAGAAGGTATGAGGAACATATCTTTAAAAATACGGGTGAGGATGTAAGAGACGGTAATCCTTCACCGGGTAATAAAGACGGTGGATTAACAACATTGGAAGAAAAATCTTTAGGTTGTATACATAAGGGAGGCTCTACAACGGTTAATGCGGTATATGATTATGCAAAAGAGTTAAAAGCGGGGGAAGGACTTGTTATAATGGATACTCCCGGAAATGATCCGTCTTCGGTTGCAGGAATGATAGCAGGAGGTTGTCAAATTGTAGTATTTACAACCGGAAGGGGAACTCCGACAGGAAATCCTATAGCACCTGTATTTAAGATAACCGGAAACAGGGAAACATATAAAACGATGAAGGATAATTTAGATTTTGATGCAAGCAGGGTTATTTATGAGGATATAACTATACCTGAATTAGCGGAAAAAATGCTTGATGAAGTTATAGATTGTTGTAATGGAAAGCTTACCAAGTCTGAAGTTTTAGGCTATAATGAACTTGCTATTCAAAGAGGGGCAAATTTTGTATAAAAGTATATAGTATATTTACCTATAGTACAATTAAATAGGAAGTTGAAAAAGTCAGGATTATTTTTATTCTGACTTTTTGTCGTATAAACAGTGTTTAAAATTTCAATATGATAATGTTTTTATTTGCTATATTATCATATTGAAAAGCCTTGGAAGTAATAATATAATAAACATACAATAGGAGGAATGTATGAGGAATAATATTAGAAAAATTTTATCTTCAATATTTGTAGTTTCATTAGTATTTTTATTTTCATATTCAAGTGCTTTTGCAAATGAAAATGAAGAAGCACCTGTGGATAAATGGGTTTATAGGGAACCTTTAAGTGACCCGACTCAGGGCAAAATATGGATGTACTATAATGAAGAAGGTCAACCGGAAGAAAGGTTTTATACGGAAAATGGGAAAACGTGGCTTTCTAACCCTTATTACGGCTATAAAAAGGGTTGGTGGACGGATCCTGTAAGTAATTTGAGCTATTATTTTAGAACTGAAACCGGTACTATGTTGATGGGTTGGCAATATGTAGACGACTCATGGAGGTATTTTAGTGAGGATGGATCACTTGTAAAACAAAAGTGGCTATGGCTTGAAAATAACGATGGAAGCTATGCTTGGAAATATTTTGATGCCGATGGAAGTTCAAAAGAGCGATTTTATCGAGAAGGAGATGGTGTTTGGTTATCAACTAAGGGTCCTGGAAGCGGATACCACAAGGGTTGGTGGACAGATCCTGAAAATGGACAAAGATACTTTTTCAGGTTGACAAGCGGCTCAAGAGTTGAAGGTTGGCAATATATAGAAGGAGCTTGGAGATATTTTAGATTAGGCAGTGCTACTTTAACAACAGGTTTTCAATATATTGATGAAAACTGGTATTATTTTAGAGAAAATACCGGTACGAGGGTAGAGGGTTTTCAGTATATCAACGGGAGTTGGTATTATTTTAGAGAAAATACCGGTACGAGAGCCGAAGGTTTTCAATATATCAAGGGGAATTGGTATTATTTTAGAGAAAATTCGGGTACCAGGGCTGAAGGTTGGCAATATATTAATAAAAAGTGGTATTATTTCAGAAAAGGATCCGCTACGAGAGTAACGGGTAAACAATATATAGACGGGCAGTGGTACAGCTTCGCAGCTGACGGATCTAAAGAAGAATTTAAATATTACAATACATGGAACGTAATCGACGGTGTATTTAGAAGATATGACGGGTATGGAAATGTTTATCAACTAAGATGGGTAGGGTCTAATCATATAGTTATAAATTTGAGTACTCAAAGAATGTACTATTACCTTAACGGTAAGCTTCATGTGGATACGGGTGTCGTTACGGGAATGCCGAGCAGGGGATGGGCTACTCCTACAGGATATTATGCTATTTATTCAAAAGAAACAAATAGGGACCTTGTAGGTGCTGATTATAGGCTGCCTGTAGAATATTGGATGCCGTTTTATGGAGATTACGGCATACATGATGTTTACTATAGAACATGGGACGAATACAATTATTCGGGAACTTATTTGTATAACGGTTCACATGGATGTGTAAATACTCCTTTGGATGCTGTAAGGTATATATACAATAATGCTCCGGTAGGTACGCCTGTTACTATAATTGATTAAAAATATATATTAAGAGGATTCTTATGAAAATTAATATAAGAAAGATTGTATATTTTATATTTATAACTTCTTTATCGTTTTTGTTTTTTCCTTCAAGTATTTTGGCGAGTGAAACTGAAGAATATCCTGTAGATAAGTGGGTTTATGCGGAGCCTTTAGCAAATCCGTCAGCAGGTAAAATTTGGATGTACTATAATAAAGATGGGGAACCCGAGGAAAGATTTTATACGGAAAATGGGAAAACATGGATGTCCGACCCTTATTTCGGCTACCAAAAGGGCTGGTGGAGTGAAAATTGGAGTGATGGCCCAATATATTATTTCAGGCTTGACAGCGGGACAATGGTAGTAGGCTGGCAATATATAGACGAAGCCTGGAGATATTTCAGAGAAGACGGTACAAGCGTACAAAAAGATTGGGCATGGGTTAAGAACAATGATGGAAGCTATGCCTGGAAATATTTTTATTACGGACAATCCATAGA
>JAEXBH010000135.1 GCA_023394215.1 Bacillota bacterium
CATACTCACCTGATAAATACAGCTTGCCCGGTACCTTAACTTCTATCATAATGTCTCCTCGATTATTCTTGCTCCCTCTCCCATAGAAGAAGGAATAAGCCTTTCTTCAGGAAAATATTTTTTAAATCTTTCAATTATCTTTTGTAAATCTTTACTTTGGCAAAGAACCTTAACGTTGGGACCGGCATCCATTGTATAATAAGCCTCTATTTTTTCCGCCCTAAGTCCCCTTACTATATCCATAGCCTTTAAAGATTCTTCTTTAAAATACATTATAGGTGGAAAACTTGCAAGCATACTTGCATGCATCCTCATGGCATTTGCCTCGGCAATCTCTCCAACTTCCTTAAAATTCTTTTCTTTTACGGCTTTTTTCATAGCACATAAATCTTTTTCCGCCTGTTTAACCCAAGCCGGATAATAAGGCGACGTTCTTATAGTTTCCTCCATGGCAAGCCTTGAACTTATAGCCTTTTTCTTGGAATCAACCAAAACAATAAGCATGGACAAGTCCCAATCAACTTCTAAGGCTTCAGCATAAGAAGTATCGGAATCCTCTCCTTTTTTCCATTCAACAAGGCCTCCAAATATACTCCTCGTAGCGGAACCCGAACCCCTTCTGGCAAGCTTTGACAAGTCGATTCTATCTAAATTTAAGGAAAAAAGCCTGTTTAATCCCGTTGCTAAAGCTGCATATCCTGAAGCGGATGATGCCAAGCCTGCAGCCGTAGGAAAATAATTTTTGCTGTTTACTTTTACGCACTTTTTTTCCTTTGCAAGGTCTCTAAAAAGATCTATAAATTTAGAAATCTTTAACCTCTCTTTTTCATCAGCTTCCTCATCATTCAAAATGAAAATATCCCTGTCTCCATCCGTAAACTCAACTTCACTTACAGTATAGAGAGTATCCAAAGTCATGGATAAACTGCTGTTATATGGCAGAAAAAGTTCCTTATCTCTTTTTCCCCAATATTTTATCAAAGCAATATTCGCATTTGCCCTTGCCTTTACTCTTTTCATGTGTCTTCCTTAATTCTCCAAATATAGGAGCCAACAATCCTTAGCTCCATTTTTTAAAAGCTCCTCTTTAGCCTTCTCTGCCTTGTTTTGACTGTCATAAAGGCTAATCATACATCCGCCTCTACCACCACCTGTCATTTTAGCACCTAAAGCCCCGTTAGCCAAGGATAAATTTACCAAATCATCCAGTTCCTTACTTGAAACGGTCAATTTTTGAAGATTTTGATGGGCATGAGTCATTATCTGACCAAGTTTAGCCGAATCCCCTTCCTCTATAGCCTGTCTCGCCCTGTTTGCCAAGCGTTCAAGAGTATCAATTTTATCCAAATACGCCCTATCCCTGATTACCAGATTTCTTACGTCTCTAACAGCCTCTTTTGTTTTCCCCATTATACCGGTATCAGCAACAAGTAAGTATGCTTTCAAATTTATGGGAAAATGCTCCTTTACTTTATTTCTTATGAAATACAGACTCATCTCATTGCTTACAACACTGACATCTATACCGCTTGGATTACCATGCACTATTTTTTCAGATATATTTGCCCATTGGGCAATATCATCATTTTTATAGCTTACGCCCAAAAATTCTAACAAAGCCCTTGCTATAGCCACGGAAACTGCTGCACTTGATCCCATTCCCCTCTCTCCGGGTATTGTAGATTTAATAGTAAGAACAAACTTTCTATCCGACTTATATTTTTCAAAAATTCTCCTGATCATTTCCCTTATGCCGTATAAAAGCTCAGGTGCTTCATCAAGTTTACCTTTGAAAAATTTACTGTCTATAAGGGATACCTTACTTTCTTTAATTTCAACATCAATTTGAGTTGCTTTGAACGGTAAAGCAATAGCCGGCTTTCCATAAACAACGCTATGCTCACCTATTAAAATGATTTTTCCATAGGCTTTCGCCTTAACTGTGTCCATAAAATCCTCATATTATATTTGCAATTATCCAACTTGAAGCATAAAGAGTCATAAATTGAACTCCGTAATTTACCCCAAGTTTATTCAAACTTCCCGATACGATACCTATAAGTATTACACCGAATATATTTATTATGCCTGCATCCATATAGGCAAGTAAAACTATAAAGGCTATAAACAGGGCTAAAATAGCTTCATGAGGTATCTTCTTAAGTACAAATTCCGATATTTTTCCTGCATACCTGTTTGTAAGAAAATATGCACATAATATTGCCAACAAGGCCCCCATTACTATAGCAAATGTAATTTGCCCGCCGGATAATATGTGGTGAATATTACGGGTTTGAGTAAAAACAGGTTGAGCTTCAAACAAGGCTATACCCGGTCCTATTGATACCGGAGACAAAGGCATACCCAAGGCTAAAAGCGGAATAATCATTCCGGATAAATAGGTCGCCTGTCCCAAAGCACTCATGGTGCTTACTGTTGCAAATGATGCACCGACCTTATCCTTTTCGGTTTTTCCGAGACTTTCTCCCAAAAGAATGGTAAGACCTACGGGACTTAAAACAAAAAGGAAATTCGCTATAAATGCTCCTATAAAAGACTTTTTCATCTCCGATTTTGTAGCTATTTTAAATGGATTAAGAGTCTTTCCAGCCTTACCTTCTCCAGGTATTGTTATATGCTTCTTTCCTTCAACCAGCACCTTATCTCTTTGCTCCCTATTTAAAAGCCCTAAAAGCGAAACTATAAGGGGGCCTACAGTTATCCCCAAAAAGAAGGATACTGTTATATTTTTCCCTGCTTCAACAATCCCAAGACCCCAATACAAGTGCCTTAATGCCATAAATAAAACTGAAAGTGGTACTATGCTTATTAGGGAAAGTATTCTCGCCTTGCTTATAAGCGATAAGAATATTGCCCCTATTAAGAATAAAAGGGAGGCATATTGTTTAATCGATGCCCCGAATGGAGCTATTATATTTGCCAAAATTAAAGCGAGCGGGAGTGAAACCAAAACCCCTATCAGGGACCCCACAGCCATCTTCTTTATAAGTACGGCGGATAAACCCTTATCTTTTAAATAGAGGCTATGCTCCATCATAGGGCTTGACATTACTCCACCGGGAAGTCCCACCAAGGCTGTAGGTATAGAATTGGTAATATTTAGGGTTACTATAGCCGCCATAAAAAATGTAAGCACGACTATAGGCTCCAAACCCGATAAAACCAAAGCAAGAGTAATGGGCATTAAAACCGATGTTTCATCCGTTCCCGGTATAAAACCTATTATTGTATATATAATAACAGCCGCTATAGCAGCCAAAAACATCTGTAAAATAATATCCGATCCCACCTTAGTCCTCCACACTTATTTCTCTTTTAGGTTTAATTATAAGGGAAACAAGTACAAAACCTGCTACTGCCCCCAATAGGCCTGAAAAAAGTTCTCTTGTTCTATCTCCCTGTCCTCCTATAGCGTAAAAAAGCATCGTGCTTGTCACAACTATTACTATAGCCGAAACAAGGGATTTTATCGATACAACATCTCCCCAGATTTCGACTCTCATATCATTCTTGTCCTTATTTTCCATAAATTCCTCAATTAATTAAATTATAATATTTTATTATTAAATATCATATCATATTTATTGTAAAACAACAAATTATTTTTATAATTCAATCAAAATTTCACAAAAATAATTAAATATCCTGCTTTACCCATCAAAAAATTGTGCTATAATTATCTGTATTATGAGGTGATTAAGATGAAAATTAGTATTCCAAAGGACTATAAGTCCAACACAAACTTGTTGCAAACACAATTTTTAATTAAAGAAATAAAGGATTTTTTCCAAAATAATTTAGCTAAAAATTTAAACCTGGTAAGGGTTTCGGCTCCTATGTTCGTAAGGCAAACCTCCGGCTTAAATGATTATCTTTCAGGGGTTGAAGAACCTGTAAACTTTGAAGTTGTAGAAAATGACGGAAAAAAATCAAGAATAGAAATAGTTCATTCTTTAGCAAAATGGAAAAGATATGCCTTAAAAAAATATAATATACCAAAATACAGCGGCATATATACCGATATGAATGCTATAAGGTCCTTTGAAAATTTAGACAACACCCATTCCATCTATGTAGATCAATGGGATTGGGAAAAAGTCATTTCTCTATCCGATATAAACGAAGAATATTTAAAGGAAACTGTTAGGGCAATTTTTAAAACCTTTAAAGAACTCGAAGCCCATCTCAACGAAAATATAGCCGGTTATCAAAAACTTTTACCTGATAAAATCCAATTTATAGATACTCAGGAGCTTGAAGATATGTATCCTAACCTAAGCCCTGAAGAAAGAGAAAGAGAAGCTTGTAAAAAATATAAGGCGATTTTTGTTATGAGAATTGGAGACAAGCTTAAGTCCGGTCAAAAACATGGTGACAGGTCTCCCGATTACGATGATTGGAGCTTAAACGGTGACATAATACTTTGGAGCCCGGTACTTGATGATGCTCTTGAACTTTCAAGTATGGGTATAAGAGTTACAGCAGAAAAATTAAAAGAACAATTGGAAAAAAGCGGTAAACTTGAAAGACTTGAATGGGAATTCTGCAAACTGCTTACAGACCACAAGCTTCCACTGACTATAGGCGGCGGTATAGGTCAATCAAGAATTTGTATGTACTTTATGCAAAAGGCCCATATAGGAG
>JAEXBH010000155.1 GCA_023394215.1 Bacillota bacterium
ATGCGACTTTTTCGCCAATGGGGAGGTTTAAATGTTTGAAATATTAAAATACTCCTTTATGCAAAATACCCTGCTTGCAGTAGTTGCCATGTCTATATTTGCTCCCATATTGGGGATTTTCCTAATCCTCAGAAGACAAAGTCTCCTAAGTGATACTTTGGGACATATCTCCCTTGCGGGAGTTGCTATCGGGGTGCTTGTCGGCATATCACCTACCCGGGCTACTATATTCGTCGTAATTATCGCTTCAATATTCCTTGAATATTTAAGAACCATATACAAAAACTTTATGGAGCTTGGAACAGCCATACTTATGTCTTCCGGACTCGCAGTTGCCATGATAGTCATGAGCAAGACTTCATCCTCGAGCGTAAGTTTGGAAAAATACCTTTTCGGTTCAATCGTAACCATAAGCAGCCAACAGATAGTCTGGCTTTTCGCCATAGCCTTAAGCCTTGTTGTCTTGAGTAAACTTTTCTTCAGACCCCTATATATAATGACCTTCGATGAGGATATAGCCTATTCCGAAGGGCTGAATGTAAAGGTTTTATCCATAGCTTTCAACATTTTAACCGGCATAGCCATAGCCCTAATGATACCGGCTGTGGGGGCCCTTTTAGTATCAACCATAATTATACTACCTGCAAGTATTGCCCTGCGTTTGGGCAAAAGCTTCAAAACAGTTATAATCACGGGGATATGCGTCTGTTTCATGGGTATGTTTACAGGTATATTTATGTCCTACTACCTTGAAACTCCCGCCAGTGCAACGATTACTATGATTTTTATAGTCATTTTTATATTGGCCAATATTATTGGAAGAAAAAAATAGGAGGAAATATGAAAAAAATCATTTCATTATTTATGTCTTTAGTGCTTGTTTTAGGCTTAGCTGCCTGTTCAGGGTCAAACAAAAGTCCCGAAAACAATTCAGAAAAAAGCAAAAGCGAAGCACAAGATACAAGCACAAAAAAAGAAACTATAGTTACAAGCTTTTATCCTATGTATGCCTTCACAAAGGCAATAATGGGTGATGAAGCAAATGTCGAACTTCTAATACCTGCCGGTACCGAAGTTCACGACTATCAACCGTCAACAAAAGATGTTGCAAAAATCGCAGATGCTAATGTCTTTGTCTATGAAGATCCAAATATGGAAACATGGGTTGATAAGACCCTTGAAAGCATAAAAAAAGATCCGACTAAGGTTATCAAAGCGAGTGAAGGGCTTGTCTTGCTTCCGGGCGGCGAAGAAGAGCATGAACACGAAGAAGAACACGAACACGAAGGACATCATCACGAATTTGATCCCCATCTATGGCTATCACCTTATCGTGCTATAAAGCTTTTTGAAAATATCAGAGACGGCTTAATTAAAAATTATCCTGATAAAAAGGATATTTTGACAAAAAATGCTGATGCTTACCTTGAAAAATTAAAAGCTCTTGATAAGAAATATAATGAAAGTCTATCAAATGCTAAGCAAAAATTCTTTGTAACTCAACATACAGCCTTTGCCTACTTAGCTCTTGACTACGGCTTGACTCAAGTATCAATTACAGGCTTATCGGCAGACACCGATCCAAGTATCGCCCGCCTTGAAGAACTTAGCAAATATATAAAAAAATATGATATAAAGTATATCTATTTTGAAGAAAATGCCAAAAAATCTCTTGCAGAAACTTTGGCAAAGGAAACAGGCGCCAACTTAGACGTCCTAAATCCTTTGGAAAGTCTTACCGAAGAACAAATGAAGGCCGGCAAAGACTATATCTCAGTTATGGAAGAAAACCTTAAGGCTCTTGAAAAAACTACAACTCAACCGGGTAAGGATATACTTCCTGAAGAAGGAGAACATGAAGATAAGACAGTATACAAGGGATATTTTGAAGATAAAGATGTAGCTGACAGATCGCTTAAAGACTATGAGGGAGAATGGGCTTCCGTTTATCCTCTACTGCTTGACGGCAGTCTTGATCAAGTGTTTGACTATAAAGCGAAAATTTCCAAAACAATGTCCGCCGATGAGTATAAGGCTTACTATACTAAGGGCTACAAGACTGATGTTGAAAAAATCAACATTAAAGATGATACCATTGAATTTGTTGTAAATGGCCAAGCAAAAAAATTCACCTATAAGTATGTAGGATATGAAATATTGACTTATAAAAAAGGGAACCGTGGCGTTCGTTTCCTATTTGAGACAAGTGATGCAAATGCCGGACAATTTAAATATGTTCAATTCAGCGATCACAATATCAGCCCTACAAAGGCTCACCACTTCCATATATTCTTTGGCGGGGAAAGCCAAGCCCAACTTCTTAAAGAATTGGAAAATTGGCCAACCTACTATCCAAGCAATTTAAGCTCTTTTGAAATTGCTCAAGAAATGATGGCTCATTAACAAGCAAAAAGCTTTCACTCCGAATAACATTATTCGAAGCGAAAGCTTTTATTTATTTATAAAATGACTCATAGCTTCTTTAAGGCTATCTACGCATTCTTCCCTTATAAGTTCAAAATACTTATCTTTTACCAAAGGAAAATATTGAAAAAACTCCCCGCTTTCCTGCTTGGCAAATCCATCTTTTAGAAGCTTGTCTGCTTCCGCTTCCTTTCCTTCCTTAACCATGTTCATATAAAAATTATAAAACATTTCCTGTCCCTTATTCATAAAATCCCCCCTTTTTTCCATAATTATAGCAGATAGCAAAAATATATATAAGCCATAAGCTCAAAAATAAAAATAAGGGGAATAAGATATCTAAAATACCATTTTTTCGTCTTGTGTCTGACCGTATACATTGCTAAAACAGCCCCCAAAGATCCTCCTAAAATAGCCATTATAAACAAGCTTCTTTCACTTATCCTCCTCTTATTTTTTATGGCCTTTCTCTTATCAAGGGCATATATAAAAAAAGTCAAAATGTTTATTCCGCCTAAATAATAAATCCAAAACATATAAGCTATCCAACCTGCTTTCCTTAATTTATAAAAAAATATATACTTTTTACCATTATACTATTTTTATAATATTTCCGATACTTTTAGGTTTCCCGCTATTCGCTTCGTCACTTTTGAAAGATATAAAAAATTTCCCAACAACAGGAAATTTCGAGTTGTAAAAAGGGACTATTCAAAATAGCCCCTTTTATACCTATATTTCAACTTATTACTTACCGATTATATCAGCTCTTTTCTTAAATAAAACTCTTACAAGCAAAGCAGCTACGGCAAAAGTAAGTATGGTGATTTGTAGAGAAAGTCCCAAATCTCCTGTCTTTGGAACTACAGGTTTTTCTTTCTCGTTTATTATCTTATTTCCTTCATATACTACCTTATATGTAGTACCTGATAGGACTATCTTTCCTCCCTTTTCTCCCTCTTCAACAAATGTATACTTGTTTTCTTCGCCTTCAAAACTGTCCTTTACAAGCAAGTTTTCAAAGCTTGCCTTCCAGCCGTTTTCCTTATTTAACTCTACAAAACTGTCTGTCTTTTGGCCATTCTTTACCAAGTATACTTTTATTGCAGGTGCTTGAGCAGGGTCTGTTCCCTTCCATTCCTTGCTTACTTCTATATTCTTTCTTGGAAGTTCTTCCTTTTCATTTATTATCTTATTTCCTTCATATACTACCTTATATGTAGTACCTGATAAGACTATCTTTCCTCCCTTTTCCCCTTCTTCAACAAATGTATACTTGTTTTCTTCGCCTTCAAAACTGTCCTTTACAAGCAAGTTTTCAAAACTTGCCTTCCAGCCATTTTCCTTATTTAACTCTACAAAACTGTCTGTCTTTTGACCGTTTTTTACCAAGTATACTTTTATTGCAGGAGCTTGAGCAGGGTCTGTTCCCTTCCATTCCTTGCTTACTTCTATATTCTTTCTTGGAAGTTCTTCTTTCTCATTTATTATCTTATTTCCTTCATACACTACCTTGTAAGTAGTACCTGATAAGACTATCTTTCCTCCCTTTTCTCCCTCTTCAACAAATGTATACTTATTTTCTTCGCCTTCAAGACTGTCCTTTACAAGCAAGTTTTCAAAGCTTGCCTTCCAGCCGTTTTCCTTATTTAACTCTACAAAACTGTCTGTCTTTTGACCGTTTTTTACTAAGTATACTTTTATTGCAGGTGCTTGGGCAGGATCTGTTCCCTTCCATTCCTTGCTTATTTCTATGGTCTTTTTCTTAAGCCTATTTTCTATATTAATAGAATATTTTCCGGGAGCGATTTCCTCTATTTTTGAAACTTCAACGTCATACAAGGATGAATCAAGTTCCTTAACATATACTAAATCTTCTATATTTTTGCCGTTTACAGTGGCAGGCAAACCTTTAACTACATATTTATAATCATTTGATTTGTTTAGTTTAAAAGATTCTATAAGCCAATCCGTACCACCGTCTTTAGCTCTCAATTCTACAACTATTTCTCTGCCTTCCAAACCTTTTTCCCAGGTTTTTGCTACTTCTATGTCCTTCAAAGGGTTATCTTGTCCAGGCACTCTACCAAATACTATGTTGCCGTTTGAACCGATTCCGCCACCCTTTGATGCCGAATTACCCATTATAAAGAGCTTTGATAGGCTTTTTACGACTTCCTTACTGTCCAAAACAACAGATTTTACAGCCAAGGCTTCGGTTGAATTTTTAATGCTTATAGGCTCTTGCCCTTCAGCGTATCTATTGCTATCTTCATCCCTATAAAATAAAGCCTTGCTTCCTCCTAAAAATCTATCAGGCATAGTCACTGAATAGCCGTGTCCCGAAACCTTATCCGAACTCCAAAAATCATCTCCCGCACTGCCGGCAGTATTATCGAAAAAGGCTACCCCTTCTTCTGCATAAAACGAAGCACTTCCTGTAGGACAGAACCAAATTCCGCCTCCGCTCTCACCAGGAAGCATTATGCCGTCCGATATGGTTCCCTTCCAGCCATCAGCCTTATTTTCAGCTATATAAGCATTCTCCACCTTCATAGTATAAGGTATTGTTGTAAGATAAACACCTCCACCCTGGTCTCCCGCTTCGTTGTTTAATATTTGTCCACCTAATAAGTGTCCTTGGTTTGATGATATGTTTACTCCGCCTCCGCAATTTTGTGCAAAGTTATCTGAAATCAAACCGCCTTCCATTGTAAATTTGCCCATATAATAATTTGACCAGGTTTCTATAGGCAATTTGGCTATTTCTTTTTCTAAGCCTATACCGTCTACAGCCCAATCGGATACAAATATTCCGCCGCCTTGATAGGCTTTGTTTTCTTTAATTTCAACGCTGCTTCTTGCCGGTATATGTATATCCACGTTACCGTTACCGGAAATAGCTCCTCCTCCGACACCATGGTTGTTTGTAAAAAGTCCTCCATTTAAAACAAGGCTGGACTTGGCTTGCGGCTTAAGACTGGATTCGGAGGTTGCTGATCTCTCATAATCATAAGGATTTCCGCTTCCTACAAGAACAGCTCCTCCCCAGCCCTTATTTCCGCTTATCTCTCCACCGTTTACTGTAAGTGATGTGCCGGGTCTTACAAGTATGGCTCCGGCTCCCGGAGAATCTGACCACAAAAGTCCTGCATAAGGTTCATAATTTCCGGCTTGGTTTCCGCTTATACTTCCACCATTCATCACCATAGTGGCTGAATTATCAAGTAAAATTGCCCCGGCTGAATAAGCTGTACCGCTTCCGCTATAATCATTTGATTCTATGCTTCCACCATTTAAAGTTAGGCTTGCCTCTGCTCCGCTTACTATAATTGGAGCCTTATAAGAACCGCCTCTTGCCTTAGCATTTTTGTAGGTTCCTCCATTTATTACAAGCTTACCCTTACTATGTATAAGTCCGGCTACAAGCTTACCATAAGATGAATCTTCTATGTTACCTCCATCCATGGTTATTGCTTCTTCCAATGTAAGTCCGGCATTCTCATCAATAGTTATAAATTCTTTTTTGTATCCGGAATCCTTTTTAAACACTGCCGGTCCTTGAGACTTAAAGCTAATATTCTTGCCTGATATATTTATCGCCTCTGTAAAAATATAGTCCCCCGGAGCTAAAATCAATTCCTCTCCTTCTTTTGCCGCTTCAACTGCCGCCTTCAATTTTTCGAAGCTGTCAATCGGCTCTCCCGCCGCCCTTACTCCGTCATTTCTTATGGGAAAAAACAGAATTAGAACAAGCATAAGTACAACACAAATGTAACAAGGTTTCTTTTTTGAAAATTCCACTTGTTTCCTCCTTCCAATGATTGTTAATTATACTCTAAATTTATCATGTTAGTCGTTTTTTTTCAATTGAAATTGTTAAAAATATTCAATTTTAATCCATATAATTATAAAAATATACCTGTAAACACAGTCCCCAATACTATAAAAGGAACCGGTATTTTTTTAGTCATAAGTAAAATAAAAGTAACCGTCATTATGAGTATATTATCCGTTCCCAAACCGCTTTTTTGAATCATACTTATAGCGGAAGCTAAAATAAGCCCGCACGCAACCGGACCTATCCCCGATATTGCTATCTTTATCGCCTTAATATTTTTCATTTCTTCCCATATGGGATAAATAAAAAATATTAATAGAATTCCGGGCAAAAAAATTGCTAAGCCGGCAGCCAAACCGCCTAAAATCTGCCCGAGTGTACCCAAACTCGCCGAAGCAAGAGATCCGGCATAAGCGGAAAAGCTGAACATGGGTCCCGGAACCCCTTGGACCAATCCATATCCTGTTAAAAAATCCTGATTTGTCATATAGTGATTTACTTCTACCAAATCACTATACATAAGGGGAACTACAACTTGCCCTCCTCCTATAACTAAATATCCATATCTGTAAAAACTTTCAAATATATCTAAAACTATATGACTTATAAAACTATTCAAAATAGGAAGACTCGCCATTAGGATAAGAAACATAAAGAGATATTTCCAAGGGGGATTTATCCTGACCCTATTGTAAATATCCTTTTTATTTGAAAGCAATATTGATAATATTCCTCCAAGCAGCAATAAAAAAGGAGGAATCCAAGGTTCCTTATAAAAGTAACTTACAAAAGTAGCTGCTAATAATAAAAATATACTAAAGCTTGAAATAAGCACCTTCTTGCCTATATTATAAATAGCCCCAATAATAAAAGCTACAGCCATAGGCCCTATATATCTGAATATTTCCGGAGATAAATTTAAGAAACCTGATATCTGCCCGATAAAAGAAAGACCAATCATAATACCTATGCCGGGCAATGCCCAAACAAGTATAGTAAAGATAGCTAAAGCCGCTCCGCCAAATTTATATCCTATGGCCGCTATAGTCTGACTTGAACTCGGCCCCGGCAAAATCGTTGTAAGGGCTATAAGTTCCGTCAAATCTTCTTCGCTTAAATAGCCCTTCTTCCTAACCATGTGATCAAAAAATATTCCATAATGAGCCTCAGGTCCCCCATAAGCCCCTAATGCACATATAAAAACATCCTTCAGAAATTTAAAATAACTAATTTTTGTATTTTTCATCAATCATCCCCTTTACCATTATTCTATATGATGCCCAAAAATCAATATTCAAAACTTGATATTTAAATATTGTCAAATAAATTCACAAAATATCAAAGCAAAAAGCGCAAATGCTTTTTTTCACATCTACGCTTCTTTATATAAAAATTATATTCTATTTTTCCTCTTTAACCTTAATGATAAAAGGCTCAAAGTCGCCAAAGTGAAGATCACAAGATAAAGCATTATACTTGAAAAATCTCCGGTTTTTGGACTTCCTCCCCCTTTAAC
>JAEXBH010000192.1 GCA_023394215.1 Bacillota bacterium
CCATAAAGTATTCTTCTGTGTACGGGTTTTAGACCGTCTCTTACATCAGGCAAAGCTCTGGATACTATTACCGACATAGAATAATCAAGATAGGATTCTTTCATCTTTTTTTCTATATCTGTAATAATTATATTTGAATTATCTCTAATTTCTGTCATATTAACTCCTATGCATCCAAGTTTTTAACATACTTGGCATTTTCTTCGATAAACTGTCTTCTCGGTTCTACCTTATCTCCCATAAGTGTTGAAAAAGTATCATCAAGTGTCAAGGATTCACCATCTATTTTAACCTTCAAAAGAACCCTGTTTTCAGGAGACATGGTTGTTTCCCAAAGTTGTTCGGCATTCATTTCTCCAAGACCCTTATATCTATTTATCTTATATCTTTCCCCTTCAATACTTGATAAAACTTTTTCAAGCTCTCTCTCATCATAAACATATCTTTCCTTTTTACCCTGAGTTACTCTAAATAGAGGAGGTTGAGCAAGATAAACATGTCCTTCATCTATAAGTGGTCTTAAATGTCTAAATAGGAAAGTCAATAAAAGGGTAGCTATATGAGCACCGTCGACATCGGCATCGGTCATGATTATAATCTTTCCATATCTTAATTTTGATATATCAAAATCCTTGTCAATTCCCGTACCAAAAGCCGTAATCATGGCCTTAATTTCATCAGAACCCAAAATCTTATCCATTCTTGCCTTTTCAACATTCATAATCTTACCCTTCAAAGGAAGAATTGCCTGAGTTTTATTGTCTCTACCGTTTTTAGCTGAACCGCCGGCTGAGTCCCCTTCGACTATGAAAATTTCATTTACCGAGGTATCAGTTTCCTGGCAATCGGCAAGTTTGCCCGGTAAAGTTGTATTATCAAGTATAGATCTTTTACGGGTAAGATCTCTTGCTTTTCTTGAAGCCTCTCTCGCCCTTTGGGCACTTATAGCCTTTTCTATAATAACTTTACCTATTTTAGGGTTTTCTTCTAAATATTCTTCCAATTTTTCAGTAAAGAAGCTATCCACAATACCTCTCATTTCGGAAGAGCCGAGTTTACCCTTAGTTTGTCCTTCAAATTGAGGATTTTTCAACTTTACAGCAACTATAGCTGTAAGCCCTTCTCTACAATCATCCCCTGTAAGATTCTCATCCTTTTCCTTTATGAGATTGTATTTTCTTCCGTAATCATTTACTGTCTTAGTAAGGGCTGTTCTGAATCCAGTAAGGTGAGTCCCTCCCTCGGCAGTATAAATATTGTTTGCAAAGGACAAGACATTTTCAGAATAAGCAGTTGTATATTGGAAGGCAATATCTACTACACAACCGTCAGGCTGTCCCTTAAAGTGAGCAACTTCCGGATAAAGACTGTCCTTTTTCTTATTTAAATATTCTACAAAAGATTTTATGCCGCCTTCAGCATAAAACACCTTTTCATAAGGCTCTTCTTCTCTTTGATCTATAAGTGTAAGCTTTAAACCTTCATTTAGAAAGCTCATTTCCAAAAATCTTGTTTCAAGAGTTTTTCTGTCAAATTCTACAGTTTCAAAAATATCGGGATCAGGCCAAAATCTTATAGATGTCCCTGTTTCATTAGTTTTTTCCTTCTTTTTAGTCTCGGTAACTGCATTACCTATGGCAAATTCCTGCTCATACCTGTTACCGTCCCTTTTTACCTGAGCTATTAATCTTTTTGACAAGGCATTTACTACAGAAACCCCTACACCGTGCAGACCTCCGGAAAAGCTATAGGCTTCGGCATCAAACTTTCCACCGGCATGTAGTATTGTCAATACCGTCTCAAGTGTTGATTTACCTGTTTGGTGATGCTTTTCTACCGGAATACCCGATCCGTTATCTTCAACTTCACAAGAACCGTCCTTATGTAATACTATAACTATATTGTCACACCTTCCTGCTAAAGCTTCGTCGACAGAATTATCAACTACCTCATAAACCAAATGGTGCAGACCTCTTTCATCGGTAGAACCGATATACATACCCGGTCTTAATCTTACGGCCTCCAAGCCTTCAAGAACCCTGATATTACTTTCTCCGTAACTATTATTCTTTTTCGCCATTTTCTATCCTTTCTAATGTCTTACACTCAGGCTTCCGGCCTTTATCGTATATACATTTCCATCCATATCCTTAATATCTATATTAGTCATTGAATTTGTTGTTATTATAGTTTGATATTCCTTAACAGCCTTTACCAGCATTGATGCCCTACTGTTATCAAGCTCAGAGAAAACATCATCCAACAATAAAATAGGTTTAGCCTTGGTAACCGTCTCTATTAACTTTGCTTCCCCAAGTCTAAGTGAAAGCATAAGGGTCCTTTGTTGTCCCTGAGAAGCAAAGCTCTTTACATCCAAACCGTTTATATAAAATATAAGATCATCCTTGTGGGGACCGATAAGTGAAGTATACTGCCCCATTTCCCTATCAATATTTTCATCAAGCTTGCTTGAAAATTCAGCTTTTATACAATCCAAACTTTCAAAAACATCACTGTAATTGTTGCTGTAAATTATATCCAAATCTTCCTCATCCTTTGTGAGCATCTTATGATATTTTTTAGCAAAGTTCTTAAGTATTTCAATATATCTGTACCTATATATAGCTACAATACTCCCATACTCAACCAACTTCTCATTCAAAGCATTTAAAAGACTCGTAAAATACTTACTTTGTGAAGAATTTTTTAAAAGTTCATTTTTCTGACTCCTTATTTTATTATAATTAAGTAAATTTTTCCTATAACTTATATCATTATTGGATATAAGATCATCTAAAAAATCCCTTCTAAGCTTCGGTGTTTCTTTAACTATTTTAAGTTCCTCAGGAGAAAATAAAACAACACCGAATTGGCTCGACAAGTCAGATAAATTTGAAATTTCAACTTCATTAATCCTTATCCTCTTCTTATCATCATCTGAAAATTTCACTTCTACCGATCTCTTTCTATCATTATTAAAAATAAGTGCTTTCAGATATGATTGATTTTGACCGAAAAGAATAAGTTTATCTTCTTTTAAATTTTTAAAGCTGTAACCACGGGCACATATATAAATTGCTTCAAGTAAATTTGTCTTTCCTTGAGCATTTTTTCCTACAAGAATATTAACTTTGTCATGAAATGCAACATCTTCATTTCTATAATTTCTGTGGTTTATAAGCTTCAATTCTTTAATTATCATTATTCTATCTCAATTACAGACCCTTCAAACTCTACGCAGTCACCGGATCTTACTTTTTTTCCTCTCATAGTACAAACCTGACCGTTAAATTTTACTTTTCCGTCAAGTATAACACTTTTAGCCTCCCCGCCGGAAGAAACCATATCGGCATACTTCAACAGTGAGTCCATTTTTATAAATTCACTCTCAATCTTAATTTTCTTTATCATTATTTTCCTGTCCTTACCGGCAATACCAAATATAAATAATCTTTTTCATGAGAGGCCGGTCTCATAACGGCCGGAGCCAAAGGTCCTGTCATATAAATATTTATTTTATCATCATTTATAGCCCTTATACCGTCTATCAGATATTTTGTATTAAAGGCTATCTCCAAATCATTTCCTTCTTTATTACAAAATACCTTTTCATTTAACTTACCAAGTTCGGAATTTGATTTTATTGAAATCATATCCCCCTCCACAGTAAGTTTTGTAAGGCTTGCCGAACCCGCACTGGTAAGCAAAAGAGCCCTGTCAAGCGAACTATATAAGTCATCCTTATTTACAAGAATCTTTGTTGTATAATTTGTGCTTGCAATTTTTGCATAATCTATATAATTTTTATCAATTAACCTTGAATACATCTTTGTATTTCCGTTTATAAAAACTATATGCCCTTTTATGATGGCAACATCTGTAGTCTTATCATTTAAAATCTTGCTAAGTTCATTCAATGCCCTCTTAGGGATAATACTTGAAATCTCATTTGCAAAATTGTAATCAAATTTTCTTACCGCCAATCTGTATCCGTCAAGTCCGACAAAATTTATCATATCTTCCTTCATTTCAAGTAAGACCCCTGTCAATGCAAGCCTTGTTTCATCATCGGATGTTGCAAAAATAGTTTCTCTTATGGCTTCTACCAAATCCTTGTTATCTATGGTAAAAGTAGGCGTTTCATCAACCATAGGTAATGGAGGATAATCCTTGGCATCTTGTCCCTTTATATCAAATATTGAATTTTGACAACTTATATTTACATCATCACCCTTTATAGTAATGGTAATTATATCTTCAGGCATTTTTCTTATAATATTTCCTATATTAGTTGAATTTAATACTATAATGCCGTTTTCTTCTACCTTGCATTCAACTTTTGTATTTATAGATAGTTCTAAATCTGTAGAAGATAAAACCAATTCATCATTATAGGCCTCAAAAACTATACCGTTAAGAATTTGCATAGAACTCTTGTTTGATATTGCCTTTTGAGCTATGGAAATTTGTTTTTCTAAATCCGATTTTAATATTTTAAATTTCATTTTTGCTCCTATATATATTTTAAAATTTTAGTAGTAATAGTAATAAGTCCGGTGGATAAGTTTATAAGTCTTAAAAAGACTAAAATAAAGAGAATTTTATTACTTATAAACCTGTGGATAAGTCTGTAATAAATTCTGCAATACTTAAAACTTATACACATCAGTCATTTTCAAGCATTGAAATAATAGCTTTTACTTCCTTATCCAGATTAGGATTTTCTTTTCTCATTTTTTCTATTTTTTCATCCCCGTGCATAATGGTCGAGTGATCCCTATTAAAGGAATTTGCTATTTTAACTAAGGAAAAAGTTGTTAGCTGTCTTGAAAGGTGCATGGCTATTTGTCTTGGCTCAGCTATATTTTTCTGTCTGCTTTTTGATACCAGATCATCTTTTTCAAGTTTATAGTATTTTGTAACTACATCTTTTATAAGTTCAAGGCTGATTGTTTTCTTTTTCTTTTCCTTTACTGCCAAGGCCCTCTTTGCTATTTCCAAAAATTCATCTTCACTTATTATCTTATTTGGATTTTCATGTTGTTTTAAAGCTTCAACACTTATAATGGCTCCTTCCAATTCTCTTATATTTGAGGTAATATTTTCTGCTATAAATTCTATCACCTTATTTGGAATCAGATTAAATCTGTCCATTTTTATTTTATGTTGTAAAATAGCTACCCTCGTTTCAAAATCAGGTTGTTGTATATCTACTTTTATACCGCTGTTAAATCTTGAAACAAGCCTTTCTTCAAGATTTTCTATTTCAGAAGGCAGCTTATCGGAAGTTAAAATTATTTGTTTTTTTCCCTCCCAAAGAGAATTGAATGTATTATGAATTTCTATTTGAGTACCTTCTTTACCCGATATAAACTGAATATCATCAATCATTAAAACATCGGCATTTCTGTATTTATCTCTAAATAGATTTGAATTTATAACGGAGTTTTTATTGTCGGTAATAGTCGATATAAATTCATTCATAAAATTTTCGCTTGTTATATATATTACTTTAGCATTTGGATTGTTTTTTAAAATTTCATTGCCTATAGCTTGCATTAAGTGGGTTTTACCAAGACCCGAACCCCCGTATATAAAAAGCGGATTATACTTTTTACCGGGATTTTTTGCAACTTCAAGAGCTACCGTTAAGGCATAGTCGTTGCTGTTTCCCCTGACAAAATTATCAAATGTATACTTAGGATTAAGATTGGACCTGCAGCTTTTTATAGGTTCACTTTGTATATTATTTACATCGGCAAAGGATATTTGCATAGGATCATCTTTTTTTTCAATCGATTTTGGAGAGTCAGCAAGACTCTTATCCAAAATTTTGTCATATATTTCATCGGTATGATCAATTATTATGACTTTTACAGGTTTGCCGAGTACCATTTGGAAATTATATTCTATTGATTCTATATATTTTTCGGATACGATTTTTTTTACGAATTTTGATAAGGCTTTGAGATATATGACATTATCAAGTACAGTCATCGGTACTATGGGTTTAATCCAAGTATTAAATTGCACGGTTGCAATTTCTAAAAATAAAATTTCCTTAACTTGGTCCCATACTTGGGTTAAATTATCCATAAATCCTCCATTTATCAACAGAGCTATCCACATAGAAAACCTTAAAAAATAAGGGATAATAAAATAAATCAAAAAGTTATCCACAAATATCTTAAATTTAAGTTTGTGGATAAAGAAATAAGATTTAATCAATATAAAGACATGTACAGCTTTGAATTATTAACAAGTTACGCACAATTGTGGAAAACTTGTTAATAATTGTTGAAAAACATTATTTTTTTTATAAATTATATAGATATTATAGCAATTTTTGACTTTATTTACAAGTTATCCACAATTCTTTATATATTTTATATAGAAAAATTTTAGGAAGAAATTTTATTATGGATGGCTGAAAAAACCTTAATTGTATTGACAATTGACCTGCGAATACATATAATGAAATGTAGCTTTTTATCGTTTAGTGGAGTTTTTTCATTAAGCATTTATAAAATAAGGTTTAGATGTAAGGGGGGAAAAAGATGAAAAGAACTTATCAACCAAATAAAAGAAGAAGATCTAAAAAGCACGGTTTTAGAGCAAGGATGTCTACTTCAGGTGGAAGAAGAGTACTAAAAGCAAGAAGACAAAAGGGAAGAAAAAAATTATCAGCTTAAGTCTATGATTTTTTCATAGATTTATTTATTTAAGGACTTTTGATGGATAAAAAGTATAGGATTAAAAAAAATAGTGAATTTACAAGGGCCTACAAAAAAGCTAAGAGATATTATAACAGGCAGATGACTATGTTGGTTGTAAATAGCGACTATGACAATCCTAGGTTTGGTTATACCCTATCTCGTAAGTTTGGAAAGGCAAACAAGAGAAATAAGATAAAAAGACGACTAAAAGAAATTGTTCGCCATAATTTATCAGGCTTTGATAAAAAGAAAGACTATATATTGATTCCAAAGAGCATAACTATAGATATGGAATACAGGGACCTGGAAAAATCAGTTTTACATCTTTTATCTTTATACAAAAGGAATAAAAAATAATGAGAAAGATAGCCATATTCCTAATTAAAATTTACAGGAAATATATTTCAGGTTTATTTGGGCAAAGTAAATGCAGATTTACACCTACATGCTCCGAATATGCCATAGAGGCTTTTCAAAAGTATAATTTTTTCAAAGCTATGATATTGACTATATGGAGAATTTTAAGATGTAATCCATTTAGTAAAGGTGGGCACGACCCATTAAAATAGGAGGAGTCCATGTCATTTTTATCCGATTTACTTGGAAAATTATTTAGATTTATATATGAAACACTTAACAACATAGGTGCCGGCACAGCAAATATTTCAGAGTATGCAATGGCTCTTATAGTTATGGGTTTGGTATATAAGTTGATCACAATTCCAATGACTATTCAACAGACTAAAAATCAAAAGAGAACTATGGAATTGCAACCGAAAATTGAAGAGTTAAAGAAAAGATACGGTTATGATCAACAGATATTAAATCAGAAATTACAGGAGTTTCAAAAGGAAAACAATATAGCTACTGCAGGTTGTTCAGGTTGTTTGATGCTGATTATACAACTTATTATAGTATATGCTTTATTTGCAGTTGTTAGAGAACCCGGAAAATATTTGTTCGACAATCCTGAACAAATTAATCAAATATCAAGAAACTTTTTCTGGATAAACGACTTGTCTTTGGCGGATCCTACAGGTTTTGTTTTTGCTTTGTTAAACTCACTTACACAACTTGGAGTTACTTATTTATCACAAAATTCTGTAACTCAAGCTGCAGCAGGCGGACAAAATACTCAAATGATGCTATATATGATGCCTATTTTGTTCTTCTTCTTCTTTAGAACAATGCCTTCAGGACTTATTTTGTACTGGATAGTTGGTAACATTGTAGAAATTGTTATTAGAGGAGCCGGTCGTTTGATTGCTGCCAGCAGGGCCAATATTTAGGAGTTGAAATGAGATCAGTTATAAAATCAGCTAAATCCGTAGATGAAGCTGTTGAATTAGGATTAAAGGAACTTGGTTTAACTAAAGGCCAAGTGGAAATAGAAGTTTTAGAACAAGCTAAAAAGGGCTTATTTGGTTTATTGGGATCAAAGGAAGCTATAGTTAAGGTAAGCGAAAAAATAGATGTAAAGGAAGATATACTTAAGGATGTTTTCGGCAGTTCCCTATTAAAAAAGGAAGATGCTTTCAAGGAAGAAGCGTTTGAAAGTGGAAAAAATTCTGAGGTAAAAACAGTTTCTTTTAAGGAGGAAATCCTTGTGGAAGAAGCTTCTGATGAGAAAAAAGAGCTTATTGAAGTATCTGTTGAAGTTGTTGAAACGGATGCTGAAAAAGAGGGACTTTCTCAGGAAGAAGTGGAAAAGAAATTGGTTGAAAATCTACAGGATTTGCTTGAAAAGATGCACATTGTTGCTAAAGTTGAATCAAAGTTTACAGACAACGGCCTATATCTTAATTTAAAAGATATATCTGAGGAAGATACGGGTATAGTTATCGGTAGAAAGGGAGAAACTTTAGATTCTTTACAATATATTCTTAGCTTGATTGCCAATAGATATTCTCAAGATTTCCATAGGGTTACATTGGATGTAGCAAATTATAGGGCAAGAAGGAGAGATGCTATTGAAAATAATGCAAGAAAGGTTGCTTTTAAGGTTTTGAAATCAAAAAGATCTATAGCCTTGGAACCGATGAATGCATATGAAAGAAGAATAGTTCATTATGCTTTACAGAACTACAAGGAAATAGAGACAGTTTCTCAAGGAAACTTCCCTAACAGAAAAGTAGTTGTAAAATATAAAGGTTAAATTTACTCCCCAATATTTGGGGAGTTTTTGCTTATAAGATAGAATATTAAGCTCATGTAAGCTTTTATGAAAGGATATTATGGAAAAAACAGTTGCAGCTATTTCTACAGCTATAGGTGAAGCCGGTATAGGTATAGTAAGGATGACCGGTCCTAAGGCATTTTTAATAGCTAAAAATATTTTCAAAGACTTTAGGGATAGAAAAATAGAAAATATAAAAAATAGGTATTTGCAATATGGCCACATATATGACGGGCAAAATATAGTTGACGAAGTCCTTATATCTTTTATGCAGGCACCTAATACCTATACTAAAGAAGATGTGGTTGAGATTTATTGTCATGGCGGAAGCATAGCTGTAAGAAAAACTTTAAATCTTCTTTTGTCTCAGGGGGCATATCTTGCCGAGAGAGGAGAATTTACAAAAAGAGCCTTTTTGAACGGACGTCTTGACCTATCTCAGGCTGAAGCGGTAATAGGTCTTATAGATGCAAAGACTGACAGGGCTTATGAGGCATCACTTAATCAGTTGCAGGGAAGCCTTAAGTCGGCTATAGGCCATATAAAAGAAAATGTACTTTCAATGTTGGCAAGGGTAGAATATTCCATAAATTTTATGGAAGATCTGCAGGATGAATTACCCGTAGAGCCAATACTTGAAACCGGAAAAAAAGTTATAGAAGAAATGGATAAACTTATAAATTCTTCAAATAAGGGCAGAATTATTAAGGAAGGTATAAGAACTGTTATTATAGGAAAGCCTAATGTGGGTAAATCCTCTCTTCTTAACGCATTGTTAAAAGAAAATCGAGCTATAGTAACGGATATTCCGGGTACTACAAGAGATACAATAGAAGAATATATAGATTTAGCCGGGGTTTCAATTAAAATAATAGATACTGCAGGGATAAGAAATACCAGTGATTTGGTTGAATCCATAGGTGTAAATAAGAGTATAGAGTTTGCGGCTGAGGCGGATTTGGTTATAGCTATATTTGATATGTCAAGGGAGCTTGATGATGAGGATGAGAAAATTATAGATTTAATAAAGGGCAGAAAGGCTATTATACTTTTAAATAAGAATGATTTAAGCTCAGTAGCTGATAAAAACTATATTTTAGATAAATTAAGCGGATTTAAAATAATAGATTCATCTATAATAAAAAACAGAGGAGTCAAAGATTTGGAAGAGGCAATCATAGATATGTTTTTTGATGGAGAAATTGTCATCAGTGACACAGCTATGGTAACGAGTTTAAGGCACAAAAAACTTTTGGAAGATGCGAGAGAAAATATAAAATCATCCTTGGAAGATATAAAAAAAGGTTTTTCAATGGATGCTATCGAAATAGATTTAAGGACAGCTTATGCCCAACTGGGAGAAATTACAGGAGAAAGCATAGA
>JAEXBH010000140.1 GCA_023394215.1 Bacillota bacterium
AAGAAGGAATTGAAATGGGGGAAATATACATAGATAAGGCAAGTGGAAAAGACTTTAACCGCAAAAAATATAAAAGGCTAATCAGAAAGCTCAAAGCAGGAGATGAACTATACATCAAATCCATAGATAGGCTGGGAAGAAATTATGATGAAATCATTCAAGAATGGAATTTAATCACTAAAGAAAAAAATGCGGAAATTATCGTACTTGACTTTCCGCTTCTTGACACCAGAACAAAGGCCTGCGATTTAACGGGAAAGTTTATAGCTGATATAGTCTTACAAATATTATCTTATGTGGCACAGATAGAAAGAGAAAATACACATCAAAGACAGATGGAAGGGATAAGAGAAGCAAAGAAGAAAGGCATTAAATTTGGTAGAAGTAAAAAGGAGATTCCTAAAGATTTTGAAAAAATAGCAGAGAAATGGAGAAGAAAAGAAATTAGTCTAAGAACGGGAGCTAAGGAACTTAATGTTAGTCATACCACTTTTTCCAAATGGTTAAAAGAAAAAGGATATGTAAGAAAACAATAAAAAAGAACCTGTGCTTAGGTTCAAAAGTTGTAATCAAAATATAATCTGAGAAAATGTAAAAAAAAGTAGACTTTAGTTTACAGAAAAAATGTATAAATTAAAAGTTTAAAACACATCTGCAAAAGTCTTTGAAACCAATTGAAGCCACATAACAATAATGATTTATTTCATTATATCATAAAGTGTAATGTGAAGTCTAAGTTTATTTCCAAAAGTTGAAGCAATAAACAAGAAAGGAGATAGAAAGTAAATGAAGAAGAGAGGTAAGATACAAAAACTAACTTCATTTTTCTTGGTTTTTGTAATGTTCTTGGGAGTGTTGATACCAACACAAACAGTATTTGCAGAAGGTTTGGAGAAGGTAGACACTAAAATTACAGAATTTACCGTAACGACAACTGCAGGAGAAGTACCGCCTGACGGATTTACTACCAGCAATGCATTGCGTATAAAGATATCTTGGGATGCCAGTTTTTACCAAGATGAATTAAAGGAAGGGGATTATTTTAATGTTACACTTCCAAAAGAATTTATTTTTCCAGAAGATTCTTCGGCGTGTAATTTTGATATTTTAGCACCGAACGGAACGGATGTGGTAGCTAAAGCCGTTGTTACACCGGATTCTACTAATGGTGGCGGAAACATAAGAGTAACATTTACAAACTATGTTGAAGATAAGTTTAATATAAAAGGTTCAATGTTTTTGAATGCAAGATTTAATAAGAACTACATTCACGCAGGGGAAATCAATGAAATAGTAGTTGCTATCGGGTCGCATATATTTACTACTGAAATAAATATAGCACCGATTAACGATAACCCGCTTAACAACGAAACTGTAAGTAAGTGGTCAAGAAACCAATTATTTGACGGTCATGTCAGATGGGAAGTCAGAATCAACCATCGAAAGGGAAATTTGACGAATGTCATTATAACCGATGAACTCAGTTCCGAAGATGGTGACATGACAGGTATTCAATATATCACCGATTCGTTTAAACTGATGGAAATTAATGCAGATGAGCAAGGCAACACGATTTCGCATGGACCGACCATTAATATCAGTGATCAAATAACATTTACTGATAATTACACCAAGTTCAGTTATAACATGGGGAATATTTCAGGTAAGCAATATTTCCTTAGCTATGATACAACATTTAAAGAAAATATAAAGTTGAGCAATAAAGTTAAACTTCTAAACTTAGAGGACGCTTGGCAGACATCTTCCAGTGCTGTTTTTGCTGAGTCAGGAGGACAGGGCCAAGGGGATTTAACAAGCAAAATAAAAATTGTTAAAGTAGATGCCGATAAAAACGAAATCAAACTTGCCAATGCTAAATTCTTGATAACAAAATTAGTTGACAATTCGACATTTGAATTAACTACAGGAACTAACGGAGAAATATTATCTAATAAATTGATTCCGGGCAAATATAAAATCAAGGAAATTGATGCCCCGGACGGATATATCTTGGATAACGCAACAGAATATGAAGTAACAGTTACGTCAGATGGAGCTTGTGTGCAAACCATTAAAAATGAACCTGTAAAAACAAATATTACTGTAGAAAAACGGTGGATTGGAGCAACAGGGTCACCTGTTACAGCAATTCTAAAGGCAGACGGAACAGAAGTAGCTCGTCATGAATTGACGGAAGCAACATCATGGACACATACCTTTGAAAACTTAAGAAAATATCAACCGGGAACAGATATAGAAATTGTATATACTGTGGAAGAAGAAACTATACCGCAAGGATATACTGTTAGTTATGCAACCGATCCCACAGGTGTCTTGACAATTACAAATATTCAAGAAAAAAAAGAAGTAAAAGTAACCAAGGCTTGGGAAGATAATCATGACCAAGACGGAAAGAGACCTGCAAGTGTAACAATTAAGTTATTGGCAGATGGAGAAGAAGTAAGTGGAAAAACTTTGACTTTAACCGAAGCAAATAACTGGACAGGAAGCTTCACAGATCTTGATGAATACAAGGCGGGAAAGAAGATAGAGTACACAATCAAGGAAGAGGCTGTAGGAAACGGATACACAAGTGTTATTACAGGATCAGCAGCAGAGGGCTATAAAGTAACCAACACAAGAGAACCTGAAAAGATAGTGATAGAAGGCTCAAAGACTTGGAATGACAAAGGAGATCAGGACAGAAAGAGACCTGCTGAAATTACCATTAACTTGTTAAAGAACGGAACGAAGATAAATTCTGTAAAGGTAAAAGAATCAGACGGTTGGAAGTGGAAGTTTGAAAACCTGGATAAGTATGAAAAGGGAAACGAGATAACATATACCATAACAGAAGAAAAAGTAGAAGGATATACAACAGAAGTAAATGGGTACAATGTAAAGAACTCATACACACCGGGAAAAACAAGCATCCAGGTAACCAAGGCTTGGGAAGATAAGCATGACCAGGACGGAAAGAGACCTGTAAGTGTAACAATTAAGCTATTAGCAGATGGCAAAGAAGTAGCAGGAGAAACACTTACTTTAAGCAAAGAAAACAACTGGGCAGGAAGCTTTGCCAATCTTGCAGAATATAAGGACGGCAAGAAAATAGCATATACTGTAAAGGA
>JAEXBH010000210.1 GCA_023394215.1 Bacillota bacterium
TCAAGCATGGCAAGATATTTCTCTCTCAATTGAACGTTTTCCTCTTTTTCTTCATACGAAAGTGTCTTTGCATTTATATCATCCAAATCTGAAACCTCAAGCTTGCTTTGAGCAAAGGGATAACAAACACCATTTTCCTTTTCTATGTGCCTTCTCAATATATAGGCATAATTTGTCATATTAGCTAAAATATCAAGCTTTGCCCTGACGGATCCGGTCTTTGAATATTCATCCAAAGCTTCATCCAATTGCTTTACGCTAAGCCTTGCAAGATCATGCTCTACCAGCATACCGTTTCTAACAAGACTTTCCCCTATAGGACCAAGCTTTCTAATCATATAATCAAAAAGTATATCTTCCTCCTTGTGATGATGATAACCATCTGCAAATTCCCTTATAAATGCCACAGCATCTTTAAAAAGTCCTATATTTATTTCCTTTCCCTCAAGAACGGCTTCACATCTTTTATCCATTCTGTCAAGAAAATCTTTGATTAACTCATGCTCAGCCACAAGGACATCTATTCCGTACATCTTATTCTCCTATAACTCTCTTAATCTCATCAAGAATCTTATTCGGATCCATACCGTGAACCATTGAAGCCTGCTCAATATTTTCCATTTGAGATGCCGGGCAACCTAAACAGTGCATTCCCATAGCTTGAAAAACCGGTACAGTTTGAGGATACTTGCTTACTATTTCACCTATTGTTGAATGTAATCCTACTTCCGCCGCAAGTGCACGAGCCTTAGCTTCCTTTTCTTCCTTGACTTCCGGGAAGAAGCTGTCTATGTCTTCCTCAACGCTTCCTATTGAAGCTATTCCAAAGTTTTCCACCAAGAAATCAGCCACATTTGGAGATATAAAAGCCGGAAGGGTAGGCCCTAAATGAATATTTTTTACTCCCAAATATAATAGGGCAAGTAAAACTATCACAGCCTTTTGTTCATACCAGGCTATATTGTAAACCAAAGGAAGATCGTTGATACTTTCCAAACCGAATATTTCTTTTAACTTTAAAGCTATAAGCACAAGTGAATATGAGTCGTTACATTGACCGGCATCCAAAACTCTCGGAATTCCGCCAATATCTCCCAAGCCCAACTTGTTGTATCTATATTTTGCACAACCTGCTGTTAAGATTATAGTATCTTGAGGTAAGGCTTTTGCAAAATCTGCATAATAATTTCTCTTTGACTGCCTTCCATCACAGCCCGCCATTACTATAAATTTCTTAATAGCCCCTGTCTTAACTGCATCCACTACCTTGTCTGCCAAGGCAAATACTTGATTGTGGGCGAAGCCGCCGACAATTTCTCCGCTTTCAATTTGTTCAGGTGCTTTACAAGTCTTTGCCAACTCAATAATTTCAGAAAAATCCTTATTGCCCTTTTCATCCGCCTCTATATGCCTACAACCGGGATAACCTGCCGCTCCGGTAGTAAACATCCTGTCTATATAACTTGCCTTAGGCGGAACTATACAATTTGTAGTCATAAGTATAGGACCATTGAATGATTCAAATTCATCCTTTTGCTTCCACCAAGCATTTCCATAATTTCCATGTAAGTTGTCATATTTCTTAAACTTAGGATAATAATTTGCAGGAAGCATTTCAGAGTGAGTATAAACATCAACACCTGTCCCCTTAGTTTGTTCAAGAAGCATTTCCATATCCTTTAAATCATGACCCGAAATAAGGATACCGGGTCTTGATCCTGCCCCTATATTTACACTTGTAACTTCAGGATTTCCGTAGCTTGACGTATTTGCACTGTCAAGCAGGTTCATCCCTCTTACTCCATATTCACCCGTTTTAATTACAAGGCCTATAAGGTCTTCCTTGCCAAAATCGTCCCTACTTATATTGTTTAAAGCCTCTTCTATAAATCTATAGATTTCCTCATCTTCTTTACCCAAAACAAGAGCATGATGAACATAGGCTGCAAGCCCCTTAAGTCCATAAGCTATTATTTCTCTTAAAGATCTTATATCTACATTTTCCGTAAGCAAAACGCCCACTTGTGATGAAATCCTATCAAGCTCTTCCCTATCTGTAACAATATACAAAGCCTTTTCAGATAAAGTTTCCTTATCCAAAACTTCCAATAAAGTCTTTTTTGCTTCAATTGTTTCAATCACCCTATCAATGATTACATCGTCATCAAAGTTGGCATTTGTAATTGTCATAAATAGATTTTTAACTATAAATCTGCCGTAAAATAATTTGTCCTCAGTTGAAAGTTCAGCCTTTAAAACAAGTTCAGCCAAGGCCTTGCTTTGCCAAATTAACAAATCTTGCCTATTTGCAACTAAAGGCGTTTTACCACACACACCGACCACTGTACATCCTTCATTTCTTGCAGTTTCTTGACATTGATAACAAAACATATTTGTTTCTCCCATTTTTCCCCCCAAGTGCATTCTTTTATAATATATTAGGATTATATATTTAAAATATTAAAAAATCAGTAACAAATGTTACTGATTTCATAAATTTTATATAAGTCTGACAAAATCTTTCTTTATTTCTATAAGTCCGTCCTTCTTCATATTCATAAGCTCTCTTGAGAGTGACGGTCTCGTAACCCCTAAATAATCGGCTAAATCTTCCCTGTTGAGTTTAAGCTCCACATTGCCAGAATAATCCGAAATGTCCTTAAAATACTTGAGAAGCCTCTTCCTAAGATTTGAATTTGATATCATAAATAACTTATCGTTTAAAGATACCGCCTTTTTAGCCAATATAGTAAGCATATTTTGATTTACTATACTCTTCAAATCATCTATATTTGTCCTGTCCTTAAAATACGCCTTAGGTATACAAATAATTGAAGCATCCTCAACTACACAGCAGGAGTAGGAATACGGTCCTTCGATATATAGGTAGACTTCTCCGAAGATGGTATTTTCCCGGTAAAATCTGTTTACTATAGTCCTCTTACCCTCTTCTCCAATTTTTTCAACCTGTACAACTCCCGATTCAAGTATATATAAAAACTCGGGTGTTTCCCCCTCATTAAATACATAAGTTGATTTTTTTAAGCCAAGTCTTTTTGCTTTAGCCCTATCTAAAAAGTCCAAAATTTGACTTTCATCCAAACCGGCAAATAAAACATTATCCATGACTTAAGCCAAATCTTGCACTGCCTGAGAAACCTTCAAGGCTACTTCCTTATTAATTGCCTCAGGTATAATAAATTCTTCTGTAAGGTCTTTTTCATCTACCATTTTAGCTATAGCCAAAGCCGCCGCCATTTTCATATCTTCAGTAATTTGCTTAGCTTTTGCCTGCAAAGCCCCCTTGAAAATGCCCGGAAAAGCTAAAATATTGTTAATTTGATTAGGAAAATCGGATCTTCCTGTACCTACTATCCTCGCTCCGGCTTCTTTAGCTTCATAATAATCTATTTCAGGAACCGGATTTGCAAGGGCAAATATTATAGCATCCTTGTTCATACTTGCTACCATGTCCTTATCAAGAAGTTTTGGTGCCGATACACCTATAAACAGGTCCGCCCCCCTCATAGCCTCCCTTAAGGTCAAATCAAGCCTCTTATTATTTGTTATGTTTGCTATATCCTTCTTTACAAAATTATAGTCCGAAGCCCTGTCAGCATTTATGATACCCTTTGAGTCAAATACCAATATATCTTCAACCCCTAAAAGCCTTATCATCTTTATGATTGCATAGCCTGCAGCACCTGCTCCCGATACTACAACCTTAAGGTTTTTAGCTTCCTTCTTCACAAGTCTTAAAGAATTTATAAGTGCAGCCGTAACAACTATAGCTGTACCGTGTTGGTCATCATGAAATACCGGTATATCAAGCATTTCCTTAAGCTTATTTTCAATAGTAACGCACCTTGGAGAAGATATATCTTCAAGATTTATGCCTCCGAATGTAGGTGCAAGATTTTTAACAGTTTCTATTATTTCATTTTCATCCTGTGTATCCAATACTATAGGTACAGCATTTACATCACCGAAGTGCTTAAACAAGACAGCTTTGCCTTCCATAACAGGCATAGCAGCTTCCGCTCCTATATTACCAAGCCCTAAAACCGCCGAACCATCTGATATGACAGCTATGGTGTTAGCCTTTGAAGTATACTTATAAGCTAAGGACTTATCCTTGTGTATTTGCCTGCAAGGTTCTGCAACACCCGGCGTATAGGCATACTGCAAGTCATCCTTTGAATTTAATTTTGATTTTATATCGCTTCCCACCTTACCTTGCCACTCTTCATGAAGCTTTAAGGCCTTTTCATATACGTCCATTTACTCATCCTCCTCTATTTTGACAATATTATCTGCCAATAATTCCACTTCTTTCTCGTTATGAGAAGTCATTATAACAGTTTTTCCTCTCATTTTCATTTTAAAATATTTAAGCATATTTTCATAGCTTTTTTTATCAATTTCTCTAAACGCCTCATCAAAAATATAGATA
>JAEXBH010000007.1 GCA_023394215.1 Bacillota bacterium
ATTCCAACCTTTGTCTGAAATCCCGATCTTTTATGCTTAACAATAAGTTGTTTACACTTTTTATATCGTTTCCATCCTCCAGGCTCCTTATAAACAAGTCCTGAAGCGACTTGGGATTTTCAAGCAAATTTATGTATTTTATAGCATCCCTATATTCCTTATTTTTCAACGATAATTTAATAAGCTTCTCTGTTATCTTTTCATCTCTTTTTAGATTTAAAGCCTTTAAATATTCGCTTTTCGCATCCATTTGAAGGTCTGCCGCCATATATTTATCTCCTAAATCCCTATATTTATTAAAAATATTGTCCTTACTTGTTTCCCTTATATAAACTAAAAATATAAGCCCAAAAAGGGCAAGGGGCATCAAAATATTTAATATCTTCCTCATATAAATCCAACCTCCGTCATAAGATATGCAAAGAATATAAAGGGCGCCAAGGGAAAATTCTTAGATTTTCTATAAAAAACAAAACACAAAGAAAAAATAAAAAGCAAAAAACTCAGATATAAAATTAATAATACAAATTTTTCCGAACCCATTACCAAAAAGAGTAATATGAATAATTTTGCATCTCCTGCTCCAAGGCTGTCTGTGAACATACTTAAAATAAGGGCCGTTACAATAAAAAATATCGATAAAATAGAATCTAAATCAAGATTAAAATTAAAATTTATGATAGGAATAAAAAATAACAAGCTCAAATTGGGAATAATCATATCTTTAAAATCTATGAGAGCTATTAAAAAAAGCAAATCTGCACCGTATATTACAAAAGGATTCTTAAATATAAAAACTTTACATATATCCATAAGAAATAAGCTTATAAACCCTGCAAGTTTTGCCTCAGCCCTTTCTTCTCCATATAAAAAATAAATAAAACTAATCATTTAAGGCCTTCTCCATATAATGAAAATCTACCGGTCCATAGATAGCTTCTATCCCTCTTCTGATTTCTTCAAGCCCCTGTAAATCCCTTGCTTCTTCAGGCATTATTATAAGCATCTTGACTTTAGCGCCTCTTACATCTATCTGATTTCCATCTTGAGTAGAAGCCTTCCCTCCGAGTTTTTCCGCATTTTTGATTATCTGCCTAAAATACCCTTCCAACTTCTTTGAAAACTCCTCTTTTATTGTGTTGTCCATATTTATAAAACTTTTAGAAAAAACATTCAAAGAAAACACCTGAATCAGTTCTCTCTTATCTTCATCAAACAAATCAATCCCCTGACCCTCCTTTAAGATTATGGCTTTGGAATTATTTTTAGATAGGTTGGCAAAAAACTTTCCTCTTACAAAATTAGAAGATTGCCATATACTTTCATTGTCTATGTCAATACTCGCACCTTTTATCCAAGCTCTTGCCCTTACCATAAGTTTTACATCCTTACTTAAATTAAAAAACCTAAATCCGTCCAGGTTTTCTTTATATTTTAAAATTAATCTCAGCTCCCCGTCTTTATCAAAATAAGATGATTCTGAAAAATCAAGCTTTATTTCATCAGTAATATTAAGACTTTTTAAATCCCTATTTTGGTTCTTTATATTCTTCTCTAATAAAATTTTACTAAGTTCCATATATATTTTTTTATTTACAGTCCCCTTAATAAAAGCTGAAACATACTGATTAAAATTGGGAAAAACATCGGATAAATCAAATTTGTTACCATTACCGTCAATTTTTAACCCCACTTGACTTCCTATATCTCTTAAAACTATTATTTCTTGGGCCGTTTGATTAAGGGCCTTTCTTATAACAGATTGCCCCTGTATACTTATTATAATGTTGTTTACTACGAAAAAAGCTATTACAAAAATAAGGAAAACTAAAGTAGCCTCTATACTTGCACTACCACTTTCTTTTTTAGTCATAATATGCCTCGACCGTATCATCATAAGTATCTTTATTAAATATAGCCAATATCTTACTAAGATTTAACTTGGCTGTAAGCTTTATTTCCAGACCCGTATACATATTCTCAAATTGAAAACTCGAGTCTTTCAACCTCATTCGATAATCAATTACCGTTGCGATTCTGCCTATAATCATGTCTCTATCAGCTTTGGACAATTCCAAAGCTGCCAAAAATATCAAATAATCCTTATAGGAAAAAGATAAACCTGCTTTTGAAGCAACTCTATTTCCTCCTTTTAATCCTCCTATATAATCGTTCACCTTATCCTCAACATATTTTTTTGTCATTTCTTTTTTATCTTGTATATAGGTTTTCATTTGATTCCTAAATTTGCTTGAATAAGATGCATAATTAGCATAAATCTTACCCTCTAAATCCCTTGTTATGGAGGTAAAATAAGCTTCAAAATTTAAATAATCGTCCTTAAAGGAAGCAATCTTTTTATCCAAATTTGCAAATAAACTTGTTTCAACGTATGATATGAGGGAGATTTTGAATGCATCATCTCCTGCGCTTTCCTTCAATGAAGAAAATAAAATACTCAGTTCATTCCTGATTTGATCTATAGGATAATCAATTACCGATATTAACTTGGATTGCAAAGGTGCAAGTATAGAAGAAGATATAGAATCACCGAATCCTTTCATAGTTTCATTAATGAAGCCCTCAACTTGAGTGTCTACACTATCTACCCCCTTATCCACAGCACTTTCCAATCCCTTATATATACTGTCCAAACGATCTTGAGCCTTCGAAATAAAAGTACCGGCTAAAATCATAGGGAGATTTTCCAAATACATATTCCAATTTGACCTATTTTTGAATATTGCAACCTTCTTTTGCTGGCCCAAATCATTAATATCCATAAAACTTTCTCCAAGACTCATCGATGTCAATATTAAAGACTTTACAATCGGCACGGCAAATCCTGTCCAGCCGGCTATTGCAAGAGCTAAACCGTTCGCCTGCCCCGACAGCTTAGCATCAGTAAATGCATAAATTGTATTTAAGCCGAATCTTATGGCAAATATCCAATTATTAGCTTGCCTTATATTTTTACTCAAATCATTATTACCGTAAATTATGTATTCAGCCTGACCTTTAAAATCATCAGATGAAATTCCGGATGAAAATTTATCCACTATATACTGAGCTATAAGAAGATTTTCATAAAAGTTCACCCCATCCATATTATAATATTTAAGGTTCGCTTCCATATCGTCGGAATTTACGTCAAAGTATTCTGAACCATATTGTCCGAATTTATCAAAAAGTTCCCTTCTTATATAAGAATTTGCCTGCCCATAAACAGTTTTGCTAATCGGGGTCCTTTGACTTTTAGAAAAATTTTCAATACTTTTCCTTGTAGCTTTAGCCTCTTTCGATTTATTATTGTCAATTTTCCCCTTGCTTATACCTGTCACATACTTATACAATTTATAGCGGGAAAGAGATTCCATTTTAACATCTTTAATATGAGTTTCCTTGCCTTTCACAGATACCAATTTATCCGATTCCTTAATTAAAACTTTCTCCACCGCATTTACATTATCCTCAGTAAGTTTAAGAGATGATATATTGTATTCATTAAGCATAGATGTCTTATAA
>JAEXBH010000012.1 GCA_023394215.1 Bacillota bacterium
CTAAGGCAAAATCTTTTGTTTATGACGGAGCTTTTACGGCAACAAATGCCTTACCTGCACATGGCGGCTTTGCAATTAAAACGGAGTGGATGTATATGCCGGATGCTTTGGAAAATCCGCAAGATCCAATTCAAGAAAATGGTTCCAATCCTGATGTAGGTTTTATTGTACCGGAACAAGAGGGAGCCTTTATTTTTGATGAGGATACGGGAACTATTACGGGTTATACCGGAACAAAGACAAACTTGATTATTCCGAAAGAAATTAACGGTATTGCAGTAAAGCATATAGGAGAGAGAGCCTTTGATAATACAGGAAAGGCAATAGAGGTAAAGCTTAGAAAGCTTGTTATTCCTGAAGGGGTGGAAACTATAGGAAAGGATGCTTTTATCAACAATAATCTTGGCGAAATAAAGCTTCCGAGTACTTTGAATAAGATAGGCGAGAGTGCTTTCAAAGGACAATGGAAGAGCGGAATCGAAGATAAGAGTCTTAAGGTTAATATTCCGCCTCAAGTTAAAATTTTGGAAAAATCCACCTTTGAAGATGCCGGAGCTCCAATCAATGTTACCGGTGGAGAAGGGCTTTTAGAGGTTAAACAATACGCTTTCCAAGGAAGTAAGGAAGTGACACTTGAAGCTCCTGTTTTGCAAAAAATCGAAGATAGGGCTTTCGGCTATTCTAAGAGTGCCTCCTTCACCTATGCGTTAATTTACACGAATATAAATACAAAATTAAAGTCTAAAGATGGAGAATATCTGATTAATCCGGCTCTTGTAACCCTTAATATGGTTGATGCAAGAGATCATGAAAATATACTTAAAATCGGATTGAAATATGGACCTAAAAATCCAAAAAGTATCAAGAGAGATATGGAGCCTGATATTTTTTATAAAATCGGAGATACTGTAAGTGTAGGGCCTTATGATTTTATCCATGAAGGTCAAACTTATACAAGTACGGATGCACCGGTTAACATGACTCTAAAAAAAGATAATCCTTTGACATTTTATGTATATCCGAGATTGCCAAGATTTCGTATGCCTATCCTAAAGGAAGATAAGGAAGTTGTCGGATTTGCTATTCCGAATGCCAAAATCGAACTGGAGATTGGGGGCAGGGTTTATGAAACAACTACAAATGATGATGGTTACTTTGTGATTAAGGTTGAAAAAGGTATCTTGGGTGAGCAGTTGGCGGTTAAGGTCAATAATAAATCAGCCGGTAATGTTGCAATCGAAACATGGCAAGGTGAAAAATTTATTATTCGTAATAAAAAGTTACTTCGTTATATGGGAAGTGATGAAAATATAACTCTTCCGGTAGGCGCTGATGGTGAAAAGGCTATGACGGAAGTAGGAGAACTTGCATTCTGGGGAAAATCTCTTAAAAAGGTAGTGCTGGCAGATAAATTGCAAACAATTAAATCCGGTGCTTTTATGGGGACCGGCTTGGAATCCTTTGCTTGGAATTTGGAGGATATTAATAGGGCAAGCCTTAGAGCGATTGAGGAATATGCATTTAAGGATAATGCTATTAAGCAAGTAATATTACCGGAGCTTACCCATGCCATCGGACCGAAAGCTTTTGAGAATAACCGCATAGAGGTTTTGGAACTTGGAAAGTATACGGGACATATAGGCAAGGAGGCATTTAAAAATAATAAGTTAAGATCCCTATATTTACCGGGTGCCTTGGAAGAGATCGGAGAAGGAGCCTTTAGAAGGAACTTACTTGAAAAAATAGATTTGGAAACAAAGAGAACGGTAAGAGATGAAATGAATGGCTTAAGTGTATTACCGGATTATGTTTTTGCTGATAATAAGTTAAAAGAGATAATTTTACCGGACTACATTAAAAAGGTAGAAGAATCAGCATTCGTAGGTAACGGTAATGAGCATGTTAAAGTATATACCGATGTTGCCGGTGTTGTAGAGGGGATTTGGCATGATGTGGTAAGAAGTGATGGACAGATCTTAAAGAGAAAAGATGAAAAAAATAATGAAGAAGATCCAAATAACAAACCGCAGGAAGAAAAGCCGAACGGTAATTCGCCAAATTCACAAGAAGGACAGCCGGGAGGAGCTTCTTCACAAGCACAAGGCGAAGTTTCTGATAATACCGAAAAGAGGGGACGGGAAAGTCTATCAACAAACCTTCAAGAGGGCGGAGATGTCAGCTTAGAGTACCAAAGTTTTGTTACAAATAAGAGTGCATCTGCAAGTTCAATTTTGCCGAACAAGAAGGAAGACAGTTTGAAAAATAAAAATGGATTATTGGAAAAGTCCGACTCTACACAGGCGGAAGAAGAAAAAACTAAGGACTTAGGAACAGTCTCAGGTATTGATGAGGATGCTTTACAAGCTCAAGATAAGGAAAAATCTTCGGGATTAGGCAAGCTATCAATTTTTGTTGCGATATTTATAGTAGGTATTGGAATTGTAATTTTCTCATTGTTACCAATAGGAAGAAAAAAATTCGAATAAGAACAGTGTTAATAATTAGTGTTCTTACAAAATTGTATTAAAGAAAAAACCGGCAAACTCTTAAGGAGTAAGCCGGTTTTTTGATATAATTAGGGTGTGGTAAAAACTCTAATAATATTTATTTTTATCAATAAAAAGGTATTATATTATGTAGAATTTTTAGTTTGATTTTAAAAGGTGTATAAAATGAAAATTATCATATCTCCGGCAAAAAAGATGAAAAAGGGTATTTTGGAATGCCTTGATTTACCTGTTTTTGAAAAATATAGTGAAAAAATAGCAAAGTATATAAGGCATTTATCTTATGAAGATGCAAAAAAAATATGGAAAGTAAATGATGCTATTACAATGGAAAATATTGAGAGATTCAAAAATATGAATCTAAGAGAAGGTCTTACTCCTGCTATATTTTCCTATGAAGGTATACAATATCAATATATATCAGTATCTTCCATGTCCGATGAAGCAATAGAGTATTTGCAAAAAAATTTAAGAATTTTATCCGGATTTTATGGTGTATTGAAACCCTTAGATGGTATCAGGCAATATAGATTGGAAATGAAATCAAGGATAGATATGGATAAGTTTTCAAATTTATATGATTTTTGGAAAGATATGATATATAAGGAAATACTGGACGATTCCAAGATAATTATAAATTTAGCGTCTAAAGAATATTCAAAATGCGTAGAAAAATATCTAAAAAAAGAGGATGTTTTTATAACCTGTAATTTCTATGAACTGTCAGATGCTAAATTAGCCCAAAAGGGCACATATGCAAAAATGGCAAGAGGACAAATGGTAAGATTTATGGCTGAAAATAAGATAGAAAATGTAGAAGATATAAAAAAATTTGAGTTTATGGGATATAAATTTTCCGATGCAATGTCAAATAACAGAGAATATATGTTTATAAAGGAAAATTTTTAGGCTAAGTCCAATAAGCAGGAGAGGAGAAAAGTTCGGGCTGAAATTGATGAATATCAGATAATCTTTATATCATATATTGAAAAATTAGAATAAATGTGATTATAATATACCCGTAGGGGTATATTAATCTTATAATTATATGATAAGGAGATGGGATTATGTTTAATTTTTTTAAGAGAATTCCAAGTGTTTCAGTAAGAGACTTGGAAGAAAAATTAAAGGGTAAAGTAAGGCTTATAGATGTTCGTACACCGGAAGAATTTAAGGATGGGCATATAAAAGAAGCTAAAAATTTCCCCTTGGACAAGATAGAAAATTTTGATGAGGGGACAGATGAGGAAATTTATGTGATTTGTCAGTCCGGTATGAGGAGCAGCAGAGCAACAAAATTTTTAATTCAAAAGGGCTATAAGGCATTTAATGTCGATGGCGGTATGAATATGTGGACAGGTAAAAGGCTAAGGGGGTAAGGTAATGAAAATTGTTATTGTTGGTGGAGTTGCCGGCGGTATGTCAGCTGCAACAAGACTTCGCAGATTGATGGAAGATGCACAGATTGTTATTTTTGAAAAAGGGCCTTTTGCATCATTCGCAAATTGCGGGTTGCCCTATTATGTATCCGGAGAGATAGCTAAAAGAGAGAGCCTTTTGGTTCAGACTCCTGAGAGTTTAAAGGCTCGCTTTAATTTGGATGTAAGGCCTTTTCATGATGTTATAGGAATAAATCCTAAGCAAAAGACAGTTACAGTAAAAAATGCTGACGGTATAAGAGAAGAGAACTATGATAAATTGATTTTATCACCCGGAGCTAAGCCTTTTATACCACCTATAAAGGGCTTGGATGAAGCAAAAAATGTTTTTAGTTTGAGAAATGTACCGGATTTGGATAGGATTATGGGTAGTATCAATAATGAAAATCCCAAGAAGGCTATTGTAATAGGTGCAGGATTTATAGGCTTGGAAATGGCTGAAAATCTTAAAAAGAGGGGACTTGATGTGACTATAGTAGAGAAAGCGCCTCATGTTTTGCCTCCTTTTGATGAAGAAATGGCGGCATTTATAAAAAATGAGCTTTCTAAAAATGGTATAGCTGTGATAACTTCGCAGTCAGCTGTTGAGTTTAAAGACAAGGGCAGGCTTGTCGTACTTGAAAATGGAATGGAGCTTGAATCGGATCTTACTATATTATCAGTCGGAGTACAGCCTGAAAACAGTTTGGCAGAAGGTGCAGGTCTTGAGCTTGGGCTTAGGGGTGGAATTTTGGTTGATCAAAATTATGAAACAAGTCAAAAGGATATTTATGCTGTAGGTGATGCTATCATTGTCAAGCAACAAATAACCGGCAAAGATGCTTTTATTTCCCTTGCATCGCCTGCAAATCGTCAAGGCAGACAGGTTGCAGATGTTATTGCAGGTTTAAAGAGAAAAAATAAGGGAAGTATAGGTACGGCTATTGTCAGAGTTTTTGGTCTTGCAGCAGCATCAACCGGTTTGAGTGAAAGAGGGGCAAGGCAGGAAGGACTTGATATTTCAGTAATTCATACAAGCGGTAAGGACCATGCAGGATATTATCCGGGAGCAACAGATATCGTATTGAAGTTAATATTTAACCCTAAGACAGGAGAAATTTATGGGGCTCAGGCTGTTGGAGCCAAGGGAGTTGACAAGCGTATTGATATTTTATCAACGGCTATAAAGGGGGGACTAACTGTATTTGATCTTCCGGAACTTGAATTTACTTATGCACCGCCTTTCGGTTCGGCAAAAGATCCGGTAAATATGATAGGTTATGCAGCCCTAAATATAATAGAAGGTTTGAGTGACAGTATTCAGTGGTATGAGCTTAATGATGAATTGGCTAAGGGTAAGGTATTTTTGGATGTGAGAGAAGTTGGCGAATTAAAGGCCGGAAAATTTAAGAAGTCTGTTAATATTCCTCTAAATCAACTTCGTACACGTCTATCCGAGCTTGATAAAAATAAGGAATATATCATCAGTTGTCACAGCGGTTTGAGAAGCTATATAGGAGAGAGGATTTTAAAGCAAAACGGATTTAAGGTTGTAAATCTTGACGGGGCCTTTTCTATATATAAGGCAGTTAGAGGCGAGGAGCTTGAATAATGACAATATGCGACTCTAAAGTATTAAATCGACTTAAGCGTGCGGAGGGGCAAATGCGGGGGATCCAAAAGATGATTGAGGAAAGAAAGGAATGTTCTGATATTATAATGCAGCTTAGTGCGGTAAGATCAAGTATTGACAGTATTATGGGCATGATAGTTGCTGAAAATTTTAAAAATTGTTTTGAAAATCCGGATTCAGACCCTTGTAAACAGGCTGAAAAAATGGAAAAGGCTATTAATCTCATTATAAAAAGGTAAAATATAGGTAAAGTTATTTTTAGAAATTTTGGAGATACCGAAGGAATAATGAACAAAAGAGAAGTATATGAATTTTTAAACATTAAAGGCATCTCTTATGAGATAACAGAACATGAAGCTGCATTTAATATGAGTGAATTAAAAGATTTAAAATTACTATATCCGGAGTGCGAAGCTAAGAATCTTTTTGTGAGAGATGATAAGAAAAGTAAATATTATCTCATTACGGTTAAGGGAGATAAGAGAGTTGATCTAAAAAAATTTAGAAATAAAAACAGAACTCGCCCCTTATCCTTTGCATCCGTT
>JAEXBH010000014.1 GCA_023394215.1 Bacillota bacterium
GATCTTCCCTCAGCAAGAATAGATGAGGTTAAAGAGGAAATTGAAGATATTATAGGTTTGGATACTGACGGTATTCCTTTGGTATCAGCCAAAGAGGGGATAAATATTGAAGATGTTTTGGAAGCCATAGTAAATATGGTGCCGGCTCCTCAGGGTGATGAAAAGGCTCCGCTTAGGGCCATGATTTTCGATTCCTATTATGATTCTTACAAGGGAGTTGTAATGTATGTAAGGGTAAAGGACGGAATAGTAAAACCCGGACAAAAAATTATGATGATGTCAACCAAGTCCGTATTTGAGGTTACCGAAGTCGGCTATACTATGAGGGGGCAGTTTAAAACAGAGTGTCTAAGTGCCGGGGATGTAGGTTATGTTGTCGCATCAATTAAAAACATTAAGGAAGCCATGGTCGGAGATACTATTACGGATGCTGAAAAGCCGGCATTAGAGGCTTTGCCGGGTTATAAAAAGGTTCAACCTATGGTTTATTCCGGACTCTATCCTGCCGAAGGAGAGTCCTATAACAATATAAGGGATGCCTTGGAAAAGCTTAAGGTAAATGATGCTTCCCTGGTATTTGAACCTGAAACATCCGTTGCTCTCGGCTTCGGATTCAGAACCGGATTCTTGGGACTTCTTCATATGGAGATTATACAGGAGCGTATAGATAGGGAATTTAATTTAGATATCATAGCCACAGCACCGTCCGTAATTTATAAGATAAATATGAAGGATTCCACGGTCCTTGATATACAAAATCCTACGGATTTTCCGAATGAAACAAGTATAAACTATATTGAGGAACCTATAGTCGAAGCCAATATAATGACCCCGGAAACCTATATAGGAGCTATTATGGAGCTTTGTCAGGATAGGAGGGGAAGCTTCCTTGATATGTCGTATCTTGACAAAAACAGGGTTACTATTAAGTATCTTTTACCTTTGAATGAAGTAATATATGATTTCTTTGATGCCTTGAAATCAAAAACCAAGGGTTATGCGTCCTTTGATTACGAATATAAGGGTCATCAGAAATCGGACCTTGTTAAACTTGATATACTTTTGAACGGGGAGATAGTGGATGCTCTTTCCATAATAGTTCATAGAGATAAGGCGTACGACAGAGGAAGAAAGATAGTAACAAAACTTAGGGATGAGATACCTAAGCATCAGTTTGCGATACCGGTACAGGCTGCCATAGGTTCAAAGGTCATAGCGAGAGAAACTGTAAGAGCGCTTAGAAAAGACGTGCTTGCAAAGTGTTATGGCGGAGATATATCAAGAAAGAAGAAACTTTTGGAAAAGCAAAAAGAAGGCAAGAAGAGGATGAGGTCGATAGGGGTAGTTCAAGTGCCTCAAGAAGCTTTCTTATCTGTGCTTAAATATGATGAAGATGATGGAAAATAAAACTCTTAAAGATTTGGGACAGGGGGGACTTGGATTGTATATCCATATTCCTTTTTGTCCCTATCGTTGTAATTATTGCGATTTTTTGACCTTTGCAAAGGCTGACAGGCATATTGAAACCTATATAAAATATTTGATGAAAGAGATAGCTTTATATAGGGACAAGGATTATGTCTTGGATTCTATTTTCATAGGAGGGGGAACCCCTTCTTATATAAATGAAAAGTATATTGAAGCTATATTTAAGGCTTTGAGGGAAAGTTTTAATTTTTCTCGGGATATGGAGATTTCTTTGGAGATAAATCCTGAAACTTTGACAGCCTGTAAGATAAAATCATATCTTGCAAGCGGTATAAACAGGTTTTCTTTAGGGGTTCAAACTTTTGATGATAAGATTCTTAAAATCCTTGGAAGGGGGCATAAAGAAGCAGATATATATAAAGCTGTAAAAACCTTAAGGGATTTTGGGGCGGATAATATAAGTCTTGATATGATGCTTGCAAATCCCAAGCAAGATATGAGCGTTTTGGACAGGGATATAGAAAAACTTTTGGCTTTGGATGTGGATCATATTTCCTATTATTCTTTGATACTTGAGGAAAAGACGGTGTTTGATTACTGGCTTAAAAAGGGTAAGATAGACCTGTTTGATGATGAACTTGAGAGGCAAATGTACCATAAGGTTGTCAGTAGCTTGGAGGCTTCTAATTTTCATCAATATGAAATTTCAAATTTTGCTAAAAAGGGCAAGGAAAGCAGGCATAACAAGAAGTATTGGCAGTTATGCGATTACTTGGGCTTGGGTTTGGGAGCGGCAGGTAATATAGGATTAAGAAGATTTAAAAATTATGAAAAATTAATCGATTACTACAGCTCTTTGGACGAAGGAAAGCATCCTGTAATGGAAGTTGAAAAATTGAGTCTCCTTGATAGGGAAAAAGAATATATAATTATGAATATGAGGCTTACGGAAGGTTTTTTAATAGATGATATTAATGAAAGATTTTCCATAGATTTTATTGATAAATACGGAGATGTCATTAAAAGACATAGGGAAAGGGGCTTAGTTAAAATAGTAAACGGCAGATTTAGTTTTACAGCTAAGGGGCTTGATTTGGCTAATCAATTTTATAGCGATATTATTTGAGGATAAAAATGTACAGACTATTAAATGTAACAGAAGAAGAATTTAATAAATTTATTTCGGGACATATCTATGGAGATTTTGAACAAGTTACCCTTTGGGGTGAATTGAAGGAAATGAATGGATGGACATGGGAGTACTTAGCTGTAGGAGATGATGAAATCAAGGGTGGAGCCCTGCTTCTATTTAAAAAGTTACCTAAGTTGAACAAGACCCTTTGCTATCTGCCAAGAGGTCCCGTTTTAGACTGGACTGATGAGAAGCTTTTTATAAGACTTTTTGAAGAAATAAAACTTAGGGCGAAGAAGCATAATGCTATTATGATTAAGATTGATCCCGATGTGGAAGAAGGCAATAAGGAAGTTTTAAATTTGCTTTTGTCTAACAAATTTATCCATCATGGATTTTTGGACGGGCTTTCAAGCGCCACTCAACCGAGATTTCATATGATTACCCCTTTAGAAGAAGACTTGGATAGCATATTTTTAAAATTTTCATCCAGAACTAAAACCAAGATTAGAAAGGCTTTAAAAAATCCTCTTGTTTTTGAGGACGTCTGTGTGGATAAGCTTGAGGTATTTCATACTCTTATGGAGGAGACCGGTCTCAGGGACGGTTTTTCTACAAGAAATCTTGCTTATTTTAAGAAAATGTTTGAACTTATGAATCCTTCGGGCAATTGCAAAGTGTTTTTAATAAGCTTAAATATAAGAGAAGCTATTGATTTGCAGGAAAAAGAAGTTTTAAAACTTGAGAAGGAAATAGGTAGGTTTGAGAATAAGGGGGATAAATATTTTTCTCATATAGAGGGACTTAGGAAGGCTTTAAATGATAAACGTCTTCTTATAAAAAGGCTTGAGGACAGATTAAAAAATGAAGAGAAGATATATTTATCAGGTAATTTCTATGTGCAGTTGGGAAGGAAAGCTTATTATTTATATGGGGCATCTTCAAATGAATTTAGGGAATTTTTGCCAAATTATTTTATGCAATATAAGTCGATTGAGTTTGCTAAAAATAACGGGGCTTTAAGCTATGATTGGGGTGGAATTACCGGAAGGGAAGGTAAGGATAAGGATGATGCTCCAGGCCTGTATGAATTTAAAAAACAATGGGCGACTTATAAAAGAGCCAGGATCGGTGAATTTGATTATGTGATTAGCTCTTTGTGGTATAAACTTTATAATTTAGCGATTAAAATTTTAAAAAGATAATTATATAAAAATAGTAAAATCCATCTAAGTTTTTCAAATAGAGAATCTTAGGTGGATTTTTCGCCTGTATTTTCTTTTAATTATAATGTTTGGAATATATATAGTGTGAATATAGCGGGGGGTGATTAAAAAAATTTAAAAACTTGACAGGACAGGAAAAAAGTAATATTATATTGTTAGCACTTAAAGATGTTGAGTGCTAAAACTGAAAAAGGAGGCAGCGCATGGATGAAAGAAAGATAAAAATATTAAATTCTATTATCAGTTCTTACATAGAATCTAAAGAGCCTGTAGGATCAAGATCCTTGTCCAAGGGTTTTGATATAGGTGTAAGTGCTGCTACTATAAGAAATGAAATGAGCGACCTTGAGGAGTTGGGGTATTTGGAAAAGCTTCATACTTCATCGGGGAGAGTTCCCTCAAACAGGGGTTACAGACTCTATGTAGATAAGCTTTTATCTGATGAGATACCTTTTACGGGAGTCACAAATCAGATATTTGATATGAGAAAACTTAAAGAGTCGAGTGAGTTTAATGAAGTAATAAGAAATGCCACAAAGATGCTGTCGGCAGTTACAAATTATACTGCTGTCGCCCTTATACCTGAGCTTAATAATGTTAGACTTAAGTATATAAATGTTGTTATGCTAAGTCCAAGGGATTTGGTGGTGGTGTATATTTACAATTCCAAGGCTGTCCATAGCGACATTATAAGATTGAAGGCACCTACGGATCAGGAAACAATCGATCTGGTAAACAGTATACTTTCATCTACCTTGCTTGATTTAAACTATGAAGAGATAGTAAGACTACTTCACTCAGGGGTTTATAATGTGCTTAAGAATAAACATCTGGTGTTGAATTCCCTTATACCTGTTATAGAAAAAACTAATATAGATAACGGAAAATCCAAAATAGTTTATGAGGGTTTGGGAAATGTTTTTGTATATAATAAGGCGGATTTGGATGAAAATCAGGAAATTATCACTACACTTAAGGATGATAAATCTATAGAGGATTTGCTCGTAAGCAACATGGACAGTTTGTTGCAGGTGTATATAGGTGAAGAGATAGGTGTAGAAGGACTGGAAAATTTCAGTATAATAACGACGACCTTCAGAAACAGGCAGGGACTTAAAGGAAAAATAGGTGTTATAGGGCCAAACAGCATGAGATATGATAAAGTAATTGCCGATATTATGCTTATAAATAAATACATTAACGGACATATAGAAAGAAAGTAGGGTGGAGATGACGGAAGAAAAAAGAGATGAAAATATTGAAGAAGAATTAGAAACTTTTGATGCCGAAGTGGTTGATGAGGTAAAAGAGGAAGCTCAAGTCGCAGATGATGAGCTTTTAAGATTGAGAGACGGCATGGCGAGACTTCAAGCCGACTTTGCAAATCTTAGGGCGAGGACTGAAAAGGAAAAGGCCAATATATATAAGTATGCATCGGAATCTCTTGTTACAAAGCTTTTACCGGTTTTGGACAATTTGGACAGGGCGCTTTTAAATGCCGATATGGAGGATTCTTTTGTAAAGGGCATCAAACTTGTAAGCGATGATCTGCAAAAAACTTTAGCGTCTGAGGGACTGGTTGAAATAAAGTCTGACGGAGAAAAATTTGATGCAAATTTCCATCATGCGGTTTTTATGGAAGAAAATGATCAGGTTGAATCAGGCTATATAATAGAAACATTCCAAAAGGGATATTTGATAGGCAATAAGGTCATCAGACCTGCCATGGTTAAGGTAAGCAAATAGGACTAAAAACAAGTATAAAAAACGATATAAAGAAAATAAGATAGAAAACGAGGAGAAAAATTATGGGAAAAATTATAGGAATTGACTTAGGTACAACAAACTCAGCAGTAGCAGTTATGGAAGGTGGACAATCAATCATTATACCTAACGCTGAAGGCAATAGAACTACTCCGTCAGTAGTGGCATTTACAAAAGATGGAGAAAGGTTGGTAGGAGAAACAGCTAAAAGACAAGCGATTATGAATCCTGACAGGACTATTTCTTCAATTAAGAGAGAAATGGGAACCGACTATAAGGTGACAATTGATGGAAAATCTTATTCACCGGAAGAAATTTCCGCTATGATATTGCAAAAGCTTAAGGCCGACACTGAAGCCTATCTTGGAGAAAGCGTAACTGAAGCTGTAATCACAGTACCTGCTTATTTTACAAATGAACAAAGACAGGCTACAAAGGATGCCGGAAGGATAGCAGGACTTGAAGTTAAGAGAATAATCAACGAACCTACTGCTGCGGCTCTTTCTTATGGAGCTGAAAAAGAAGATCAAATGAAGATTATGGTATTTGACCTTGGTGGCGGTACTTTCGACGTATCCATCCTTGAAGTGGCTGACGGTGTAGTTGACGTAATGGCTACAAGAGGTAATAACAGGCTTGGTGGGGACGATTTTGATAACGAACTTATGAACTATATTGCTCAGGAATTTAAGAAGGAAAACGGGGTTGATTTATTGAAAGATCCTACATCAGCACAAAGACTTAAGGATGCGGCTGAAAAGGCTAAGAAGGAACTTTCAACAACAATGTCAACAAATGTAAACTTACCTTTCATAACTGCAATCAACGGAGTACCTGCTCACTTGAATATGGATATTACAAGGGCTACATTCGAAGGTTTAATAGGACATTTAATCGATAAGACAATGGAGCCTGTTAAGGCGGCTTTGGCTGATGCCGGTTTAAGTACAGGTCAAATAGACAAGGTGCTTTTGGTAGGGGGTTCTACAAGAGTTCCTGCTGTAGTTGATGCTGTAAGAAAGCTTATAGGAAAAGATCCTCAAAAGGACATAAATCCTGACGAATCAGTGGCATTAGGAGCAGCAATCCAAGGTGGTATCTTATCAGGTGAAGTAAAAGACTTATTATTGTTGGACGTTACTCCGTTGTCACTTGGCCTTGAAACTTTGGGAGGCGTATCAACTGTGTTGATTGAAAGAAATACAACTATACCTACAAAGAAGTCTCAAGTATTTACAACTGCTGCTGACGGACAAACATCTGTAGATATCCATGTTTTACAAGGTGAAAGACCTATGGCTGTAGATAATGTTACGCTTGGTAGATTCCAATTGTCAGGTATACCTTCAGCCAAGAGAGGGGTTCCTCAAATTGAAGTTACTTTCGATATAGATGCTAACGGTATTGTAAATGTTTCCGCTAAGGATTTGGGAACAGGTAAGGAACAAAAGATTACTATTACAGCTTCAGCAAATCTAAGTGAAGATGAAATCCAAAAGAGGGTAAAGGAAGCTGAAATGTATGCCAACGAAGATAAGGCTAAAAAAGAACTTATTGAAACAAGAAATCAAGGGGAATCAATAGCTTATCAAGTTGAAAAGACTCTAAATGAATTGGGAGACAAGGTATCTGCTGATGAAAAGCAAGCTATAACAGCTAAGAACGAAGAGTTGAAAAAGGTTCTTCAATCTGAAAATGTGGCTGATATCAAGGCTAAGATAGAAGAATTGACAAATGAATTAAACAAAATGAGTGAAAAGCTTTATGCTCAAGCTAATCCGAACCAAGGACAAGCAGGTCAAGCTCAAGGGGAAGATGTTGTAGATGCTGATTATGAAGTAATCGATGAAGATGAACAAAAATAATTGGAATTAGTTTAAGGCGTCAGTTTTGGCGCCTTAAATTTTTCTATGTATATTGATATTTTTCAAAATAATATGTATCATATTACTTTGAAAAATAGTTGGAGGTTTTATGAGAAATCCTTATGAGGTTTTGGAGGTGGATACAAGTGTATCTTCCGAAGAACTTAAGAGACAATATAGAAGATTAGCAAAAAAATATCATCCAGATTTAAATAGTGGTTCTGAAGAGGCAGCAGAAAAACTTAAAGAAGTAAATGAGGCCTATTCTATACTTTCAGATCCGGACAAGAGGGCAAGATACGATAGGTACGGCGAGGCTGCTTTTGACCCGAGTATGGGTTCATCAGGAGGCTTCGGAGATATGGGTGACATATTTTCCGATTTGTTTTCGGACTTTTTCGGAGGAGGATCTTCAAGGCGTAGATATGTTGATCCGAATGCCCCTGTAAAGGGAGAGGATATACAAGTCAGAATCAGAATATCTTTCAAAGAAAGTGTTTTTGGGGTAGAAAGGGAAGTTTCCTATAGGAGAGAGGAAAGCTGTAAGGCATGTAGCGGTACCGGGGCAAAAAACGGAACAGGCAAGAGTACATGTTCACGTTGTAACGGTACAGGGCAGGTAAGGACTACGAGCAATTCACCTTTCGGCCAGTTTACGTCTGTCAGCACTTGTCCAAATTGTGGCGGCAGCGGTTTCGAAATAAAGGAAAAATGTGATGTTTGCCATGGAAGAGGAACTGTAAAATCCAACTCCAAGATAAAGGTAAAGGTGCCTGCCGGTATATCGGACGGAGCGGTTATACCTGTAAGACAAATGGGAAACGACGGAAAGAACGGAGGACAGGCTGGAGACCTTTATATAGTGGTATCCGTGGATGAGCATGAAATATTTAAAAGATATGGAAATGATATTTATTATGAACTTCCTATAAACTTTACTACGGCTGCCCTTGGTAATGAGATAGATATACCTACCTTGGACGGTACACAAAAGTTTACAATTCCTGCAGGGACTCAAAATGATACAAGATTCAGAGTTGACGGCAAGGGGATAGCGGATGTGAGAACCGGAAGACCCGGGAACCTGTATTTTGATGTGAAGGTAGTTATACCTAAAAAGCTTTCCAATGAAGAGAGGGAAAAACTTAAGGAATTTGCTGAAGTTTCAGGGCAAACGGTTAAGGAGCAAAATAAGAGCTTTTTTGACAGGATAAAGGATTTTTTTGAAGGAGATAAGTAAATTATTATAGGATAAAATAAAACTCTTACCAATTATAGTATGTATATTTTTTTATCAGTATAGCTGGTAATGGGATATATACTGTATTGGTAAGGGTTTTATATTTATATAAATAAGTTTTCATAAAGTTTAAGTTGTAAATTTTTTCTCAATCGTTTAATATATATTATATAGAGTCTGTTTATTTATAGTTACGATGTTTTTTATCAAAAATTATTTTTTATCTTTGGCGTACTTTGCCTATAGTATTTTTTTTGTATGTATGTTATGAATAATCTTTCTTTAAGAGGATTTTAGGTTACCTTTAACAACTTAAATATATTATATAAGGAGCTGTAATGAAGGAAAAAATAGAGAATTTAGGAAGATTTTTAATTAAAAAAGTAGGAATGATTTTGTTTTGCGCAATCGTATTGTTTGGAACTGTATCAGGGCACAATATCGCCTATGCCGACAACTTGTCTGACAGCTGGTATTCAATTCCGAATCAAAGAGATTATGTTGAACCCTATGGGACGCATTTAATGATGAACATAGGCGGTTTGCTTGAAGATAATCTTGAAGCTGAACCCTTTAACATGAAATTTATGCAATTTCCCTTGCAGGAGGATGAATATATAACAACGAAACAGTTGTTATTCTATGCTCAGCAAGTTGTGGACAACGGTTTAGGTTCCGGGAAATATATTGTTAAAGCATTTGAAAAGGATGCGGCGGTTGAGTTTAAATATCCTGATCACTACGTTAAAATTCCCTTGGATGATAAGGGTTTTACAGTGCCTAATTT
>JAEXBH010000026.1 GCA_023394215.1 Bacillota bacterium
AATTGAAAGAGTAAATAAAACCTCCATTTCCTTTGAAAGCGATTCAGGTGTAGAGGTGACTAAAGAGGTTGATCTTGAACTTGACTACGGACAAAATGAAATAGTCTTCAGCGCAAAGGATTTGTCCGGGAAGGTTACAACAAAAACCCTATATATTTACAGGTCTTATGACGGTGATATTGAAATAGAAAATGAGAAGTTGGAAGAATCTCATGAAACTTTGAAGGAAAATTCGGAAGAAGATAAAAAGCCTGAAGAATCTGATAAATTGAAAGAAAATCAAGATAGCTTGACTAAGACGGATGATTTAGAAGATTTTACTGAAACTGACAGAGAAAATTCTGAAAGTATAGAAAAGGCTCAAAATTCTAAAATTCCTGAAAATCAAGAAAATAAGAGCCCAACAAATAAAGACCCTAAATCGGATAATCCCTTAAATGGTGAGAAAATGAAGGTTGATTGAAAGGGGTAAATTATTATAGAGATTAAAGAAACCTTATGAATGAGTTTAACTTCATTCATAAGGTTTTTTGTGGGTTTACCACAATAAAACCCCCAGCTATGCTGGGGGAAACAGTAAGCTTTAGCTTCAAGTAAAAAAACTCCTCTCGTGATAAAATAAGTGTAGTCAGCAAACTGCACAATAAAATACGAGAGGAGTTTTACCATATGGATAAAAACAGTTTATCACATACAACATGGAATTGTAAGTACCATGTAGTATTTGCACCAAAATATAGAAGACAAATAATATATGGAAAAATAAAAGAAGATATAGGAAAAATAATAAGAGATTTATTGACAAGAAAAGGAATAAAAATAATAGAAGCAGAACTATGTCCAGATCATATACATATGTTGATAGAAATACCACCAAAATATAGTGTTTCAGAAATAATGGGATATGTAAAAGGAAAAAGTAGTTTAATGATATTTGATAGGCACGCAAATTTAAAATATAAATATGGAAATAGAAATTTTTGGTGTAGAGGATATTTTGTAGATACAGCAGGAAAAAATGCAAAAAAGATACAAGAATATATAAGAAATCAGTTAAAAGAAGATTATACAAAAGATCAAATAAGTATAAAAGAGTATATAGATCCATTTAGTGGGGAAAAGAATAAGTAAGAAGAAATAAAGATGGTGCTTTAGCACCGGTTGAGAAAGTGGTGCAGGAGGCGGACTTTCAGAGTGCACAAGGTGCACAGTAGGTAAAAGCCCCTTATAGGGGCAGTGCAAACCACCAGCTAAGCTGGTGGTTATGATTATAAGCATTTTGCAATAGTTCTTAATTTATATAAATTTTTCTCTTATATTTTTCCAATACCAATTTTCATCAATTACAAGTTTTCTTATATATCTATCGGACATGGAAATTTCTATATTTTTTATATCCTTAATATCTATTAAAATTCCGTCTATTGTTAGAGAAGACTTGTTTTTATCAGCTTGTTTTGAAATAAGTTTTAAGGTGCTTGTATTTGGAACTACAAAGCTCTTATCTAAAGATTTGTATATTTGTGATCTTATAGGTGCAAGTGGGGTGACTTGAAATCCGTCTAAGGATTGGTATAGGATTGCTCCTCCTGCTGAAAGGTTGTAGGCGGTGCTGCCGGCAGGGGTTGAAAATATTATTCCGTCACCTGCAAAACTCTGTAAGAGAAAGTCATTTACAAACAGGTCGAAATGTATTATTGAGGTGTATTTGGCTTTAAATACAATTTCGTTTAGGGAAAGAAGGTTTTTATCTTCATCTTCGGTACTGAGTTTACAGTTTAGAAGTTTAAGGTCTTGTAGGCTGTATTTATTATTTTTTAAGTTGTCAAACAGGACGTCTATCGTATCTTCACCAATTTCCTGATAAAATCCGAGATGACCGGTATTTATGCCTACGAAGGGGATCGGAGAAAAGTCCGATTTGTGAATGGCGTTCAGGAAAGTTCCATCTCCACCTATGACAAGATTAAAGTCTGCATCTTCTCTAAATGTGGTTGAAAAAATAAAATTTTCATCCTTTCTTGCAAGGATTTTTCTGCTTATTTCTATTGATTTAGGATAGTCGTTAAAAAATATATTAATTAATTTAGTCATATTGCCCCCTTATATGTTTAAATTATACATAATATATGATATAATTTCTATATCCATAGTTGGACCGAACTAATTAACCTACACTATTTATAAGGGTATCCGGAGTTCTCTTGCCTATGTAAAGCCTTAAGTGGACTACAGAAGCAACAGACAGGTAACCCACCTTCAGTTATGAAGGTATAATTAGGGTCTTGCTATGGAGAATTTTTTATATAGTTTATGATACAATAGTGTTGTAGAGAATATTTAAGTAATTAGGAGGAAGGGATGTCAATAAGAGATTATTTTATTCAAAAGCAAAGAGAAAGTGAAAGAGCTAAAAAGCGTAATACAGCTAAAAAGGTTGGTTTAGGTCTTGTTTTAGGATCTATAGTGGGTTCTGCTGCCGGAATTTTATTTGCACCAAAGTCAGGTGAAGAAACAAGAAAAGATATAAGTGAAGCTGCCCAAAAAGCCGGTAAAGCTGTTGCTGAAAAGAGTAAGGAATTGAGTGCTGAAGTTTCTAAAAAATATGAAGAAGCTGTGAGTAAAATAAACAGTTTCAAAGAAGAAAAACTTACAGATTTACATTCTGTGACTGAAGAGATAGAAGAAGGCGTAGAAGAGGTTAAAGAAGTAGTAAAAGAAAAGGTAGAAGACGTTAAGGAAAAGTTGGAAAAATAAGCGGTAGTCGGAGGACAATATGTTGGCACTTTCCAGTGGAGCGATAAATGTATCATTCACCTTGGGTGAATTATTGATTTTTGTATTACTTGTAGTAGCTATTGTGGCTTTGATTTATTTGATTAAAATCTTAATGTCATTTTCCAAAATTGCAGGCAGTTTAAATGTGCTTTTGAATGACAATAAATCACAAATAGATGAAGTAATAAAGAAATTACCGGAAATAGCGGAGTCTACTAACAGTATTTTGAAAAATTCCGATGAACTTGTTAGTGAAATAAAGCCGAGTCTTGTTGATACGGTTGATAATGTAAGTAAGATCAGTGACAGTGTTTCAAAGGTGAGTTCCGATGTTTCGGATGCGGTTGAATTTATAGGTTTTGCAGCGGTTGATGCTGTTGATAATGTTACTTCCAAATTTAACGGCATTTCAGGTTATATTTCTTCTATTCAAAACATAATAGAAACTTTAAAAAAATATTTGAAAAAATAAAGGAGTAGGTATGAAGGTAAAAAAATTGTTGGCGGTATTTTTAGTTGCCGCTTTTGTGCTTGTAGGATGCGGTGGGGGTTCTAAAAATCCTGCAGAAGCGAGTTTTGATAAGTTCTTTACAGCCCTTAAAAATTTGGATTACAAGACTATAAATGAATTAGTCCTTTCAGGAGAAAAGGCTGATGAAGGTTCCTTGAAAGAAATGGAAAAACAAATAAATGAGCTTACAAGTGCTGATAAGGATATTTTAAACAAAGTTAAGAACTTGGTAAAGGATAATTCTTATAAAATTAATTCTTCCAAACAGGAAGGAGATAATTATATTTTGGATGTAAGTATAAAGGCCAAGGATTTCTCCACTAAACTTGAAGATGCTTTTGCAAAAGTTATGGCTTCAATGAGCAAGCTTATGGTGAATCCTAATGCAACTGAAGAAGAAAGCAAGAAGGCTAGCATGGAAATGATATCTTCTATTTTTGATACTTTTTCAGAAGCAAAGGATTTTGTTGAAACAAAGGTTAATATAACTATGAAGAAGGAAGGCGATGCTTATAAGGTTGATTTAAGCAACGAAGAAAATGCTTTGAGTTTCTTTAAAGCATATATGCCTAATTTTATAGATAAGCTTCAAGAAATGATGAAGGGATTAGGTGGCGGTTTACAAAATTTAAACCCAACTAAATAGATTAAAAATATAGCAATTTATAGGCCAATCCTATAGGTTGCTATTTTTACATATAATAAGGTGAAATTATGGAATTAAAGAATTATTTAACGGATATAGATGGAATAAAGGTTGGAC
>JAEXBH010000070.1 GCA_023394215.1 Bacillota bacterium
TTAACTTTACAAATCCCTTTGAGCTTTTGATAGCTACAATTTTATCGGCACAGACTACGGATGTACAGGTTAATAAGGTTACAAAAAATTTATTTTTGAAATATCCGACCTGTTATGATTTGGCTAAAGCGGATGTTGCTGATGTTATGAATGACATTAAGACTATAGGTCTATATAAGGATAAGGCGAAGAGGATTGTAGCCACTTCAAATCTTTTGATAAGTGATTTTGGAGGAGAGGTTCCCAAGACTATGGAAGAATTAACTACTTTGCCGGGTGTTGGGAGGAAAACTGCAAATGTTGTTATGGCAAATGCCTTTTCTATACCTGCCATAGCTGTTGATACTCATGTTTTTAGGGTTTCAAATAGACTTGGACTTGCCAATGCCGATAATGTTGAAGATACTGAAGAGGACTTAAAAAAGGCTATTCCAAAAGAAAAATGGGCTGATGCTCATCATGGACTCATTTTTCACGGTAGAAGGATATGTTCTGCCAGAAATCCTAAATGCCATTTGTGTCCTGTGAGTGATTTATGTATATATTATGGAAAGTTGAAAAATGAAAGAGCTTAATATTGTAGGGGCGGGAGCGTCCGGTGTTTTCTTGGCCCATCTTTTATCGGGTAGAAAGGATATAAAAGTTAATATATTTGAAAAAGAGGATAAGATCCTTAAAAAACTTGGGGCTACGGGAAATGGAAGGTGCAACTTTACAAATAAGGTTCTTAATTTAAGTAAGTATTACGGTAAAGATAAGCATAGATTAGGAGAAATTCTTGAAGAATTTGACAATGAGATTCTTATAGGTTATTTCGAGAAACTTGGTATGCCGTCAGTTGAATTTCCGAGCGGCAGAGTTTATCCCTATACTCAATCAGCAAAAACTCTTATAAATATTCTTAGTAATAATTTGGGAGATAATGTAAAAATATATAAGAATTGTTTGATAAAAGAAGCTTGTTTTGATAAAAAATTTATTCTTAGGGATTTAGGCGGAAACAGTTATAAATCGGATTTTCTTGTGCTTTCATGTGGGGGTAGGTTAGGAATAAGAAAAAATGACAAGTCAAACGGCTATGATTTGGCAGAAATGTTTGGACATAGGATAACAAAGATTTTTCCGGGTATAGTTCAAATAATCTTGATGGAGAAATCTTTTAAAAAGGCCAAAAATTTAAAGTTTTCCGCAAGGCTGTCCGTTTTGGTTGACGGCGAGGAAAAGTTTTCCGTAAGCGACGACACCATGTTTACTGATTATGGTATATCCGGGCTGACTGTTTTACAGGCTTCAAACTATATTATGTATGCTCTAAATGAAGGAAGAAATGTAAGGTTAAAACTTGACTTACTTGAAAAGTTAGACCCGACTTATCTTAAGGATTTTTTGATGCAATTCAGGGAAAAGCGGGGAAATAAAGCTTTACTTATGGGACTTGAAGGCTTTTTGCAGAATGAAGTTGCGGATTGTTTTATAAGCTACATTGGCCTGAGTCCTTATATGAAGATGAAAGAGCTGACTGATGAACAAATCATTTTAATAGTAAAAAAGCTTAAGGGTTTTTATTTTACACCTGTGGGGCCTAAGTCTTATGATGAAGGACAAATAAGTTGTGGAGGAGTGGAATTAGGTCAGATAAGCGAAAATCTTGAATCCAAATTATTCAGGGGTTTATTTTTTACGGGTGAAATATTGGACGCCCAGGGAGAAAGTGGAGGTTACAATTTACAATGGGCGTTTTCGAGTGCTTATAGGGTGTATAAGAGTTTAAAGTCAATTTGACAATTTGACACAATAACTATATTATATTCTATATAAAATCGATGATTAAGACAGTAGTCTTTGTGGAAGCCAAAGAGAGCTCCGTTTGCTGGGAAGGAGTGCCTAAGCAAAGATGAAGATCACTTATGAGATTATTTCCTGAAAATAGTAAGGGGATACGTTATTAAGCTACGTTAAGCAAATGAGGCTGTTTACAGCGAATCTGGGTGGTAACACGGATATTCGTCCCTATTTATAGGGACTTTTTTTATTTAAATTATTGAAAGGTTTGGAGAAATGAAATTTAAACAATTATCTAAGGCAACAGTTAAAGAAAGGGAGATGAAGACTTCCGAGTACTGGAAGGAAATAGATCTTCTTCACAGGTCGGTTGATGAAAAAGAGGGAAATCCAAGTTATGTATTTTATGACGGACCTCCTACAGCTAACGGAAAACCGGGTATACACCATGTTATAGCAAGAACCCTTAAGGATATGACAGTTCGTTATAAGACTATGAGAGGATTTCATGTTGAGAGAAAGGCCGGTTGGGATACTCATGGGCTTCCGGTTGAAATAGAGGCTGAAAAGAAGCTTGGACTTACAAGTAAAAAAGAAATTGAAGAATATGGAGTAGCTGAATTTAACAAGGTTTGTAAAGAATCTGTATTTACTTTCAGCGGACTTTGGAGAGATATGTCCGATAGAATGGCATTTTTGGCTGATATGGATAAGCCTTATATAACTTTGGATAATGACTATATAGAAACTTCATGGCATTTAATGGATAATTTCTTTAAGAGGGGGCTTGTTTATGAAGGAGCTAAAATTCTTCCATATTGTCCGAGATGCGGGACAGGACTTGCTTCACACGAGGTTGCTCAAGGTTATAAAAATATAAAGACGGAAACTGTTACTGCTAAGTTTAAGAGAAAAGATGCAGATGAATACTTTTTAGCATGGACTACTACGCCTTGGACGCTGCCTTCAAACGTCAGCCTTACTGTAGGGCCGGATGTTGATTATGTAAGGGTAAAACATGAGGATAATATTTATATTCTGGCTGAAAAGCTGGCTGACAAGGTTTTGGGACAGGACAGCTATGAAATTTTAGACAGAATGAAGGGAAAGGACTTGGAATATGTTGAATATGAACAACTGCTTCCTTTCATAGATGTTACAAGCAAGGCTAAGGCCTTTTATGTGACGGTTGCCGATTATGTAACTACGGAAGACGGTACCGGTATAGTTCATACTGCTCCGGCATTTGGGGAAGATGACTATCAAAACGGTAGAAAATATGGACTTCCTATTATTAATCCGGTTGATGAAGAGGGTAAATTTAAAGAAACCCCTTGGAAGGGAAAGTTTGTAATGGATGCTGACCATGAAATAATCCACTATCTGAGAGAAAATAACCTTATGTTTTCAAAGCAAAAGTTTGAGCATAATTATCCTCATTGTTGGAGATGCGGAACGCCGCTTATATATTATTCTAAACCTTCATGGTATATAGAGGTTACAAAGTTCAGAGACAAGATGGTTGAAAACAATAAAAAGGTAAATTGGTTCCCTGCGTTTACGGGAGAAAAGAGGTTCGGAAATTGGCTGGAAAACCTAAATGACTGGGCTATCTC
>JAEXBH010000123.1 GCA_023394215.1 Bacillota bacterium
GTAAACATTAAGAGGGAAATCTTTTATAAGAAATTATATAAGGCCCCTCTTTTTTGCTATAATTATCTTATGAGAATAGATATTGATAAAAATAATTATAAGAAAAATTTAAATGATATATATAGGATATTTAAACCAAGGGAGAATCTTATATTCACGAATCAAAATCCGGATATTGTCATTAATGACAGAAACATTGTTATTAATAATAAGAACTTGGAATTTAAAGATAAAAAAGATCTTAACAGGATTTTTTATAGCTGCTTATCTGAAATTTATGATTATGAATCTGCCTGGGGGAGTATGACGGGTACGAAACCTCAGCGGATTTTCGATAAGAGAGGGGCATCCTATCTTAGAGAAAACTATATGGTTTCCGAAAAAAAGCTAAATCTTTTGCAAACCATAGGGCAGGTACAAAAAAGATATGATTTTCTTGAAAATAATATAAGCTTATATATTAATATTCCTTTTTGTCCTACAAGATGCAGTTATTGCTCATTTCCTACCGTAATATACGGCACAAAGGACAGGAGGGATGAGTATCTAAGGCATCTTCTCTTTGAAATAAGGGAGCTTTCAAATTATATAAATAAAAGAAGGCTTAGGACTATATACATTGGTGGCGGCACGCCGACAGCTCTTACTTATGAGCAGATTAGAAGTCTGCTTTATTGTTTAAGAGAAAATTTTAATCTTGAAAGTCTTGAGGAATTCACTCTTGAAGCAGGTAGGGAAGATACACTTGACGGGGCAAAGTTTGAGCTTATGAAGAGCTTTTTTGTAAATAGGATTTCAATAAATCCTCAAAGTTTTAACGAGATTACAAATAAGAAGATAGGTAGGAAGCAGGATTTAAATCGCTTAAAATCTCTTTATTTTGAAGCAAAGTCTATGGGTTTTTTGGTAAATATGGACTTGATAGCAGGACTTGAAGGGGAAGGGGTTGAAAGTATACGAAAGAGTTTGGCAGAGATTTCAAAGTTGCAGCCTGACAATTTAACAGTGCATACTCTTTCCGTAAAGAAGGGTTCAAAACTCGAAGAAAGTCATAAGATGTTTATGGATGAAAGAGGGATTATTGAAGATATGCTGTCAGAAGTGGATAAATTTATAAAAAATAATTTCTATGAACCTTATTATTTATACAGGCAAAAGGAGATTATGGGAAATTTTGAAAATATAGGTTATTCTCTTAAGGGTAAGGAATGTATTTATAACATAATTATGAATGAAGAAAAGGAGTCTGTGATAGGACTCGGGATGACTTCAAATTCAAAGATTTTTACCGGAGAAGGTATTATAAAATACAGAAACCCCAAAAATCTTGATCAGTATTTCAGAGAGCTTTCAGATATAGTAGAAAGTAAAAAGAAAATTTTGGGAGGAGACCATGGATTACTTAAGTATGGACGTTAATATACTTCTAAGTATTGTAAATATGAAATTGAGGGATAAGTATGAGGACTTGGATGACTTATGCCTTGATTTGGATATAGGCAGGAAGGAGCTTGAGGAAAAGTTAGCTAAAGAAGGTTTTGTGTATGATGAGAAATCCAAGTCTTTCAGATAGTGAAAGATTTATGTATAAAGGGTGCTTACAATAGTTGTAAGCACCCTTTTACTATGATTATTACATTTTTGTATTGGCTTTTTTTGAAAACTCGTGTCCTGAGCAGGAACCTGATGAGCATTCTTTATAAAATCCGCATCCTGAACACTTGCCCGGGTTTTCTTTTTTGTCCCTATATATTTTGTAGATTGCAGAAAAGGCTGCAAGTCCTACAAACAGGTAGATAATATAATCAAGCACAATGTTTTTCCTTTCTGTTTCTGAAGAATTGGTTATAAAGTATAAGCAATATTGAAATTGCAAGGAAAGCTAAGGCTATATAACCATATAAATAGTCTCCGTTTACCAACTCCATAGATTCGCTGGCTTCTTGTAATTGAGTATAGTCAAGAGTAACAGTTTCGGTTATTGTTGAACCCTTGAATATTAAGTTTCCTACAAGGTTTGTCAAAGTTCCAAGTATATAGGCCAAACCAAGTTGGAATGATATTGCAAACCATAATTTTCTTGCAGATCCAAGTTCTTTTTTCATAGCTGCTATAGCTGCAAAACAAGGAGGAGCAAATATATTGAAAATCATAAAAGCAAAAGCAGAAACTTTTGTAAATGTTATCGGTAAAACAGCTCCTATAGATGCGAATGTGGAAACTACACTTTCCTTTGCTATAAGGCCTGTTATGGCAGCCACCGGAGATGCCCAAGTATCACCAAATCCAAGAGGAACAAATATAGGTTTAATTATGTTACCTATAGTTGCTATTATAGAGTTGTTGATTTCTTCATCAGGTAAGTATGCAAGTCCAAAACTGAAATGCATTAAAACCCAAATAACAAGATTTGCAAGGAATATTATTGAACCGGCCTTTAAGATAAAGCCCTTAGCCTTATCCCACATATGGATTAAAAGACCCTTGATTGTCGGGATTGTGTAAGGCGGCAACTCCATTACAAACGGAGCGGGATCTCCTGCAAAATATTTTGTTTTCTTTAGGACTATACCTGATAGGACAATACCAACAAAAGCTATAAGGTATATAGAAGGTCCTACCCAAGAATCGTTAGGGAACATCATAGCTATAAACATGGCAAAAAGAGGAACCTTTGCACCGCAAGGTACAAAAGGAGTCAACATAATTGTCATTTCCCTGTCTTTTTCATTTTCTATAGTTCTACTTGCCAAAACGCCCGGTATAGAACAACCTGTACCTATAAGCA
>JAEXBH010000136.1 GCA_023394215.1 Bacillota bacterium
ATATAACCCTTTACGGAATGAAACTTATCTATGAGAGAACAATTAAGGAAAGAAATGACAAAAGATTTTAAATTAGTACTTAGCCCCTTAGCAGGAGTTACCGATAAGAGTTTCAGGAGTATATGCCGTGATAACGGAGTTGATTATTCCTATACTGAAATGGTCTCTGCCAAGGGACTTTTGTATTCAGACAGAAAAACAAAAGAATTGTTGGATACCTATGAGGGGGAAGAAAGCGGCATACAGATTTTCGGTTCCGATCCTGAAATTATAAGTAAAGTAATAAAGGAAAGGATTAATCATTTAAATTTTTCTTCTATAGATTTAAACATGGGTTGTCCCGCACCTAAGATTTTTAAAAATGGGGAAGGATCGGCTCTTATGAGAAGTCCGGAACTCGTTAAAAGGATAGTTTTTGCAATGAGAGAAGCGACCGATTTGCCGATAAGTGTAAAGTTTAGGTTGGGAGTTGACGGGGATCACATAAACTATCTTGAAATAGGCAAGATTTGTCAAGATTATGGAGCTGATAAGGTCACCATTCATGCGAGGACGAGAGAGCAAATGTATGGGGGAAAGGCGGATTGGGATGCCATTAAAAATCTTAAGGAAAGTCTTAGGATCAAGGTTGTAGGAAACGGAGATGTCTTCAGCCCTGAAGATGCCATTAAAATGATGGATTATACCGGTGTTGATGAGATAGCCATAGGAAGAGGTTCTATGGGAAATCCTTTTATTTTCAGACAAATAAAAGATTTTGCAAAAAAGGGAACTTATGATAAAGTATCTATTAATAAAGTTATAGATACTATTTTGGAACACTACAGGAGGCTTTTGATAAATAAGCCGGAGAGAATTGCCATAAATGAAATGCGAAAGCATATAGCCTGGTATATAAAGGGTTTTAGAGGCTCCAATATAGTAAAGAATAAGATAAATACTATCTCCAATGCAGTTGATGTATTTAAGGTGCTGGAGGAGTATAAGCTTAATTTGGAGTAAGATTATGGAAAGTAAAAAACTTGATCTTTTACAGGGCAATATATTTAAATCCTTACTTAAGCTGTCAATGCCTCTTATGGCAACGGCTTTTGTAGAAATGGCTTATAATATGACCGATACTGCATGGCTTGGAAGACTTGGGAAAAATGCGGTTGCAGGTACCGGTTCAGCCCACTTTTTTGTATGGATAGGATATTCGATTATATTGATAGGCAAGGTAGGTACAGGTGTTTTTGTATCTCAGGATTACGGAAGGAGTGATAAGAGAGCCCTGCATAATTCAATAAAAAACGGGCTTGCCTTGAGTGTTATTTTAGCCTTGCTGTATACCGCTTTTATCCTTTTTTTTGCAAATTCGCTTATAGGATTTTATAAATTGGAAAATGATGTAAGCAAGATAGGCGTGACTTATTTAAGAATTTATTCCTTGGGGCTTTTGCCGGGTTTTTTGAACTTGGTAATATCCGGTATATATAATTCCTTAGGTAATAGCGTACTTCCTTTTAAGGTAAATGTAATAGGGCTTGTTGCCAATGTAATAATAGATCCTATTATGATTTTCGGCTTTGGGCCTATACCGGCTATGGGCTATGTAGGAGCTGCCATAGCTACAACATTTGCACAGAGTTTGGTTTTATTGGTATTTATAAAAACTGTTGTTAAAGATAAAAATGAAATTTATGACGGCTTGAAAAAGGGGATTACTTCATTCAAAAATATGGGAGATAAGTTTTCCTTAGGTTTTCCGGCAGGCTTTCAAAGTTTTATTCATGCGGCAATATCCCTTATTTTGAGCAGGTTTATGACCTCGTATGGTACGGAACCTATAGCCGTGTATACTGTAGGCGCTATGTTGGAGTCCATAACTTATATGACAACGGAAGGCTTCCAAGGGGGAATTATAGCCTTTGTAGGACAAAATTACGGGGCGGGAAAAATGGACAGACTGAAAGAGGCTATAAAGACCGGTATGGAGGTTGTAGGAGCCATAGGGGTATTTTCAACAATAGTCCTTATAGGGTTTAGGGGTCATTTGTTTAGGCTCTTTATGCCTACAGAGGCAAGCAGCATATCTATGGGGGCGGCTTATCTTTTGATTTTGGGTGTCAGTCAACTTCCCATGTCTTTGGAGATAGGGGCGGCAGGAGTCTTTAACGGACTTGGACAAACCAAGGTTCCGGCTTTTATATCAATGATATTTAATGCTATAAGGGTGCCGATTGCCATGCTACTTATGCCAAGTTTTCAATTTTATGGAGTTTGGGCAGCCATGTCCATATCAAGTATTTTAAAAGGACTTATTTTAAATGTTCTTTTATACAAGAGATATAAAAAATTATAGATAGATTTTTCTTGTTTTGGGTATAATACAAATATCTTATTTAAGAGAAATTTTGGAGGAAAATATGGAAGAAAAAGTTTTAGAATTGTTGGCAAAAAATGAGCCTATGCGTCCGGGAGAAATAGCTGAAGCTCTTGGTTTGGATAAGAAGGAAGTAGACAAGATAATAAAGAAGCTTAAAGAGGGCGGAAAAGTTATATCTCCAAAGCGTTGCTTTTATTCAGTTGAAAAATAAACTTTAAGGAGATGCTGAAATATATAAAAATGGAGGGTGTCGGAAAATATTTTATTCTGACACCCTCCATTTTTTATGCATGGATATTATTTATTTAAATCTATGGTAATTATAAATTCGGTACCCTTGCCAAGTTCGGAATTAACTTTTAAATTGTAGCCAAGAAGATCTGCGAGGGATTTTGTTATTGAAAGTCCCAAGCCGTGACCACCCTGCTTGCTGTTTCTTACCGAGTCAACCCTGTAAAATCTATCAAAAATATGGGGAAGATCATCTTCCGATATGCCTATACCTTTATCAGCGACATTTATAACAATCCTGTTTGAAAATGATTTGGCATTTAGGCTTATAAAACCATTTTCTTCAACAGCCTTGATAGCGTTAGAAATAATGTTATTCATTATTTGACTAAACTTATTTTTATCTGTTGCAACATTTAGGTTTTCTTCTATATCAACTCTGAAATCTATATTTTTTTCATCTATCTTAGGAGTGAAGCTGAAGGCTATAGATTCTAAAAGCTCACTTAAGTTACAATCGCTGATATCAAGTTCGGAAAGCTTTTCTGTTTCGTTGAAGGATATTTGAAGATTGTCAACCATAGAGTTCAGTCTTTTTATTTCAAGTACCAGCATATTTATTGTTTCCGGATCGGGGTCTATTATATTATCCCTTATTCCTTCTAAGTGTAACAGCAGGTTTGTTAGGGGGGTTCTAAGTTCATGTGCTATGTCTTGGGAATAATCAAGGCGGTATTTTTCCTGCATGGATAGGGTTCTTGCCAAGTGGTTCAGATTTGAAGACAGCTCATCAAGTTCATATATATTATATTTGCCCTCATCAATATCATATTTTCCGGCTTTTAAATTTTTAGTACGTTTGTTCAGATTTGTTATAGGTTTTGATATGGAGTTACTTAAATAAAAAACAAGCATTGAAGCTATAAGTATTGAAAATATAAATACAAGGGCAAAGTATCTGAGCATTTGTGTATAGAATTTGCTTATACTTTGATTGTAGGCGAAGGTATTTTCTATAAAACTTATATCTAAAAAACCGATTTTTTCGCCATTTACATTTAAGACTTCAAAAGATTTGGTAACCAGCTTTTTATTTTGCTTATCATTATCTTCTATGCCGTTAAATGCAGCCTTTATGTTTCCTTTATTGTCCCTATAACTTATATTTAATCCCTGGTCCTTGGCAAACATGGACAGGGTAAGGTTACTTAAACCGTTTGGAATGTTTGCCAAAGCTGATATGTTGTGGGCTATATTGTTGAATTCTTCATCCCTTTGGGTTTGAACAAAGCTGTTCAGTGAATTTTTTAATATGCTTGTGGCTGTAAAGGCTGTAAGGCATATTACAACTACAATCATTACTATAAAGGAATTATTGAGTCTGTTATTCAGTTTCATTTATTTCACCAGCCTTGTAGCCCAGGCCATAAATTGTCTTTATATATTGAGGATTTTTAGGATCATCTTCAAGTTTTTGCCTTATATTTTTTATATGGGTATCAATAGCCCTGTCAAAAGCTTCATAATCGAAACCGAAGGAAATTTCTATGATTTCGTTTCTTGTAAAAGTTTTGTTTGGTGAAGAAAATAGGGTGTTGATTATGGAAAGCTCATTTTTTGTTAATGAAACTTCAGAATCGTTTTTCAGTACACGGTTATTTTCCATATCTATTTTAAGCTTCCTGTCCCTGGTTATTATATATTTGTTTGTACTTGGGGTTTGGACCCTGCGTAGGACTGTCCTAACTCTTTCAACCAGCTCATTACCAGAAAAAGGTTTCTTTATATAATCATCGGCACCGTTTCTAAGTCCTGATATAACATCTCTTTCATTTACTTTTGCTGTTACAAGTATAACCGGTATATTTGAATTTTCCCTTATAAGTTCAAGTACTTTTTCTCCGGGAAGTATTGGAATCATTAAATCTAAAATAACAAGATCATATTTATTTTGATAAAATTCTTTTATGGCAAGGGAGCCGTCATGGGCTATGGTAACATCAAAGCCTGCCTTTTCAAGATAGTTTTTTTCCATGATTGCTATGCCTTTTTCATCTTCTACCAATAAAATTTTTTTAGTCATAAGGCCTCCGAAAATAAAATCAATTAAGTATTATTATGTTTATATTATAGCATAAAATATGTGTGTAAATGATGAGGAAAAGCCGATACAAAATAAGTTTTAAATCATTTTATATCGGCTTTGAAAATTTGTTATTAATTATGGATTTGTCGAGTTTCCGGAACCCGGCTTAGTTCCCGAGTTTGAGTTTCCCGATCCGGAGTTTGATCCCGACCCTGAACCGGATGAAGAACTGTTTCCGTTATTAGGTTTTTCAGGATCTTTCTTAGGAGCTGCTATAGTTTCCGTAGTAACATTTCCGTCAGGGGTCTTGGTTTCTATTATCTTTGAACCGTCAGGTTTTGTTGTTGTGGTTATTATATCGCCGTTTATCTTTTGAGTGATAGTTATTATGGTTCCGTCACTTAATTTCTTTGTTTCAGTAGTTTCCTTAACTTCAAGGTCTGAATATTTAGTAGGTACCATATATCTCCAGTCATCCGGAATTATACCGTTGAAATTGCCCGGATTATAAGGTTTTGTTCTGGTAATAAATACTTTTTCCGTAGTTACCCATTTAGGCATATCTTTTCTTGCTAAAAGATTATTTCTTTTATCAAGTGTTACCTTGACATGGGTTTGAGAATATTCGGTAGGGACGGTGCCCTCGGCAAAGTATTCGGTTATTATCATATTTCCTCTCGGATCCTGGCTTGTATACTCAGTAGGGAGTAAACCGTCCAAGGCTGATACCTGGGCTTGAACTATACCGACAGGTTTTTCAAAGCTTGCAGCCTTTTTGCCGGCAAGAATTTTATTGGCATATTGACCGTAAAAGTCTGATGCCTGAACAGAGTTTCCCGTCATTTCTATATTGTTGTTATCAAAGCCTATCCAGGTAACGGCTGTAAAGTACGGATTATATCCTGCAAACCAGAAATCCTTAGAGTTGTTGGATGTACCTGTTTTTCCTGCAGTTTGTATACCCAGATCGTTCCAAGCTCCGCTCATATAATCTTGATTTACGGTATCGGTCATTGCGACGTTCATTAAAAATGCCGTTTGAGGACTCATAACCTTTATATCTTTTTTAGGATTGGTGTATATATTACCAAGTTTTTCACTATCGATACTTGATATAATTGAGATTTCTTTTCTGTTTCCATTGTTAGGAAAGGCGGTGTAAGCCTGAACCATATCATATACAGTAAGTCCGTATGACATGCCGCCGAGAGCAAGAGAGACATTCTCGTCATTATTTTTTGAATCTTCTTTTCTGGTAATGAAGTTGTCATTTTCAGGATCTTTGGAGTTTATAATTCCAAATCTTTCAAGGTATTCCACACCCTTGTTGATACCTATATCATTTAAAACTTTTACAGCAGTAGTATTTGTAGAATTCATAATGGCTGTTTTGAGATTTAACATACCTAAATATGAACCGTATACGTTTATAGGCCAAGGAGTTCCCTCAAGCAAATCATAAGGAGTATCATCCAAGCCGCTGGCAAGTGTATAGCCATTTTCCAAAGCAGGTGTATACACTACCAATGGCTTTATTGCGGAAGCCGGGCTCCTATTGAAATTTGTAGCCCTGTCTATTGTATCATCTTCGCTTTGGCCCCTTGCTGCAACCATGGCTTTTATTTCACCGCTTTTATTATCAACTATCATAGTTGATGATTGAGGTTGGATAGTTCCAATTGTTTCATAAGTATAATATTTGTTATTTATAACAAGATTTTGACCCTTATCTATTGAGTAAAAATCCTTTTGCTTTTCAAGATATGAAGATTTTATTGTAAAACCACCTTCAATAGCTTTTGTGTAGTCGGTAGGTATGTTTATATTTCCGGTTCTATAAGTAACCAAGTTGTTTTGATCATTTATAGTATAATAATTTTTTACAACTATATAGTCTCCGTTCAAATAAAATCTTGAGCTTTTTATAGTCAAATCTCCCTTATCCGATAGGGAGTAGAAACCTTTAGGAACGTAGTAATTTCCGGCATCATTTATAAGATTTTCCTTCTTATAGTAAACCTTATTGGAGTTTACATCAACTATATCCCCGTATTCGTCAAGATTTAGGCTTGCAAGTATAGGGCCTCCGTTTTCTGTAGTATTCCTAAAGAAATTTGAGAAATTATCATAGGTTTCTTCAAGTTTCTTTTGCATATCCCAATCTATAGTAGTTTTTATTGTCAATCCACCTGTATACATAAGATTGTAGGCTTCGGCTTCACTCATTTTTTGACTTTCCATTATGGCTTTAGCAGTTTGTTGTTTTATAAGATCTGCTATATGATTGGAATATTCTTTTTTCTTAAAAGAGCCGGGTTTTATAGCGGCAAATACATCTTCTTTACTGGCTTTTTCATATTCCTCATCAGTTATTTTTCCAAGCTTGTGCATCTTATAAAGAACTATGGAAGCTCTTTCTCTTGCAGCTTCGTTTAATACGGCTATAAATTTTTCACCACTGACATAAAATGTGCCAAGTTCTTTAGCTCCTTCAGGAACAAAGCCCGGATAATAGGAGTAGAATAGGGAGAAGCTTGAAGGAGCTTGAGCTATACCGGCAATTGTAGCGCATTCCGCTATACTTAAATCCTTAACATCCTTTGAAAAATATGTATATGCGGCAACTTTTACACCGTAGGCATGTTGGCCAAGATAAACCCTGTTCATATAGGCTTCCAGGATTTCATCTTTAGTTAAAGCTTTTTCCACTTCAAGGGCAAGGTAAATTTCATTAATTTTTCTTTCCCATTTAACTTCATCGGTCAAATAAACATTTTTAACCAATTGTTGAGTAATAGTTGAACCCCCTCTTACTATGTCTCCTGCTGAAAGATTATCCAAAAAAGACTTACCTATACCTATAAGGTCGATTCCTTTATGGCTTTCAAATCTTTCATCTTCTATGCTTATAAAGGCATCCTTAAGAGCCTTAGGGACTTCCGATATTTTTACCAATTCACGATATTCATTTGTGGCAAGTGAATCTATTACATTATTATTTTGATCCACGATTTTTGAGTTCTCATTTAAGTCTAAAAGTATTGTTTTAGGATTGATTTTAGGGGCTGCTTCCATTATTTTTACGAAAGAGATTCCGAGCATGGCACCTACAATCCCCACTATTATCATTAATACTAAAAATATAAGGGCTATGATTTGAAACCCTCTTTTGAATATATTTTTTACCATATATCCTCCTTAATTCTTTATAATGACAGATTTTATCCGTATTATTTTAAAGCTGATTTAATATCATTATAACATAATTGAATTTTAAATAAAATATAGGGGGATACAGCTTAGTTATGAGCATTGTTCATCTATATATATGTTGAGGTAAAGTTTGACATTATGGTAAAATTATGCTGTATATCGTATAAAATATAGTGAATTACAAACAATTTATGCTAAAATAAACAAGTAGACTTATTGGGAGGATTTTATGGAGGGCAAGATTAGAAATAAAGAAAAGGTTATAATAGTGCATTTGAACACAGATGCTTCTAAAGATTGTCAAGCTAAGCTTGATGAGCTTAAAGAACTTGTCAGATCCTGTCATGGTGAAGTCCTTGCCCAAGTTGTTCAAAATGCGGTTGCTGTAAATGCAACGTATTATATAGGCAGCGGAAAAGTGGAAGAAATAAGAGATTTAGCTGAAAAGCTGGAGGCAGATACTGTTGTTTTTAACCATGAGCTTACAGGCTCTCAGATGAGAAATTTGGAGGAGCTTATAGATAAAAAGATTGTTGATAGAACCGGGCTTATACTTGATATATTTGCAAGGAGGGCAACAAGTAGTGAAGGAAAACTACAAGTAAAGCTTGCTCAACTTGAGTATAGATTACCGAGGCTTGTCGGATATAGGAAATATTTGTCGAGAGAGGGTGCCGGTATAGGTACAAGAGGACCCGGGGAACAAAAGCTTGAAATCGACAGAAGAATTGTTCAAAGGGAGATTTCAGTTATTAAAGAAAAGCTTAAAGATCAGGATGTAAAGCGAGAGATAAAGCGAAAAAGAAGGGTAGAGGCAAGGCTTCCCATAGTATCTTTGATCGGCTATACAAATGCCGGAAAGTCGACAATACTTAATGCATTTGTTAACAGAGATGATAAAGCTGAAGGAGAAGGAAAAACTGTTTATTCTGATAACCTTTTGTTTGCGACTCTTGATGTAGCTTCAAGAGTAGTGAAATTATCAAACAAAAAGGAAATAATTTTATCGGATACCGTAGGTTTCATATCTGATTTGCCTACAAAACTTGTGGAATCTTTCAAATCCAGTTTGGAGGAGATAGAGTATTCTGATCTGCTTCTTTTAGTTGTCGATGCGGGCAATGAAGATTATGAGATGCAGATAAGGGCAACCATGGATGTTTTGAAGGATATGAATGTAGATTCCGATAAGATAATTTATGTCTATAATAAGACTGATTTGTTAGATAAAAAGATATTTGTCGGAGAAAAGGATAAGGAATTTATTTGTATAAGTGCTAAGAAACTTGAAGATATAAACAGGCTTGATGAGCTTATAGTCAATAAGTTGTACGGAAATTATGATTATTATGATATT
>JAEXBH010000119.1 GCA_023394215.1 Bacillota bacterium
GAAAAGGACAGTGTAACTTTATCCTTGGATGAGTTTATAGACAAGATGGCAGAGGATGTAAAGAATAGGATTTAAGTGTTTGACAAGACGGTAATCTTATGTTAATATACTAAGGTAGTGAAGAAGAGGTACCTACTCTCACCTTAGCGTATTGGCGCCTAAGGTTAATATTAATCTGAGTTTTTGGATAGTAGTGTAGGTATTATGCTACTATCTTTATTTTTTAAAAAGAATTTTATGGGGGTGTACGATTATTAAAGAACTTCAAATCAATGAGGAAATTCGTTATAAGGAAGTCAGGCTTATTGGCTCTGATGGTGAACAGTTGGGAATAGTTTCATCTAAAGAAGCTATGGATATGGCAATTGAGAAGAATTTGGATTTAGTCCTTATTTCTCCAAATGCTCAACCGCCGGTATGCAAGATTATGGATTACGGCAAGTACAGATATGACCTTATAAAGAAAAATAAGGAAGCAAAGAAGAAACAAAAGACTATTACAGTTAAGGAAGTTAGACTCTCACCAAGCATTGAGGTTCACGATTTAAACGTAAAGGCTCGCCAAGCTACTAAATTCTTAAGTGAAGGAAATAAAGTAAAGGTTAGCATTAGATTTAGAGGTAGAGAATTAGGACATACTGAAATCGGCGAAAAGATTATGACTGATTTTTATGAACTACTGAAAGATGTTGGGCAGCAAGAAAAAAAGCCTAAAATGGAAGGAAGAGTTTTGGTTATGAATCTTCAACCAAAAGGAGAATAAGGGAGGAAAATAAGATGGGAAAAATGAAAACACATAGAGCTTCCGCTAAGAGATTCAAAAGGACCGGATCAGGCCAATTGAAGAGATTTAAGGCTTATAAGAGCCATATCACAGGCAAGAAGTCTCAAAAGAGAATTAGAAATCTTAGAAAAGGTACTTTGGTAAGTGCAAGTGATATGAAAAGAATCGGTAATATGATTCCTTAGGAGGTATTGAAAGATGGCAAGAGTTAAAGGTGCGGTTAACGCAAAGAAAAATCATAAAAATATTTTAAGACAAGCTAAAGGTTACTTCGGTGGAAAGTCAAAGCTTTTCAAAACAGCTAAACAAGCTGTAATGAAGTCACTAAATTATGCATATATAGGAAGAAAAAATAGAAAAAGAGATTTTAGACAATTATGGATTGCAAGGATCAACGCTGCTGCAAGAGCTAACGGAATGAACTACAGCACGTTCATCAACGGACTTAAGAAGGCAAACGTTGAAGTTAACAGAAAGATGCTTTCTGAAATAGCTATCAATGATGCTGAAGGTTTCAAGAAATTAGTAGAGCTTGCTAAGGCTCAATATTAAAAATATCAGGGAAGTGCGTTAGGAAGAGATTCCGGCGGCTTCCCTTTTTGTATTTTAATATCTAAGGACTTATGGACTAACAAATTTTCCTTAAAAATGATATTATATATTTGTTAGTTAGAGGTAGAATATGATTAAAATAAATAGAAGAAGAAGTCTTTTAGACTATAAAAATCCGGCAAAGTTAATATTTTACATGTATTTACTTGTAATATCCATAGGAGGGGGGCTCCTTATGCTTCCCGTCTCATCTGCTACGGGGCAGTTCACAAACCCCGTAGATGCAATTTTTACCGCAAGTTCTGCTACTTGCGTAACAGGATTGGCCACGCTTACAACAGCAAGTCATTGGAGTTATTTCGGAAAGTTTGTCATAATTTTTTTGATACAGCTCGGAGGCTTGGGGGTAATGACTGCTGCTACGGCAATTGGGCTTCTTTTGAATGTAAAATTTAATATGACCCAGAGAATAAATCTTGCGGAAGAAAAGAATGTTTTATCAACGGAAGGAATAATAAAGCTGCTTAAATATATAATAGTTGCTACATTTATGATAGAGCTTGTAGGAGCCGGCGTATTGATGGTAAGTTTTATACCTCAATACGGCTTATTCAGGGGAATAGCCTACAGTATATTTCATTCCATATCGGCTTTTTGTAATGCCGGCTTTGATGTAATAGGGGAAAACAGTATGGCTCCATTTGTATCAAATTATCTGATAAATCTTCCTATTATGGTTTTGATAGTTTTGGGAGGTTTGGGATTTGGAGTTTATAAGGAAATAACAAAAAAGAAATTTGATTTTAAGAGATATTCATTACATGCTAAAATTGTTGTTTCCATAACCTTGTTTTTGATTGTATTGCCTTGGTTTTCATACCTTATACTTGAATGGAACAATCCGCAAACTTTAGGACCTATGCCTATAGTTACAAAAATTTTAGCAGCTTTGTTTCAGTCGGTTACAACCCGTACGGCCGGTTTTTTCACTATAGATCAGGCTGGTCTTACAAACGGTTCAGTTTTGATAACTTTGATTTTAATGTTTATAGGGGGCTCACCTTCAGGTACTGCGGGTGGACTTAAGACAACTACCATAGTGGCTTTATTTTTGATTGCAAGATCAAATATAAAAAATGAAGAGTATTTGACTATTTTTAAGAGGAGAATACCGAAAGTTATAAGCAGAAAAGTTGTAGCCATATTTATGATATCTATAACTTGGATAATAATGGTTTTGTTTATTTTAACTTTAAGTGATAGCACAAAAGAATTTACTGACCTCTTGTATGAGGTTATATCGGCCTATGCTACAGTCGGGCTGACAAGAGGGATAACAGCATCCTTATCGGTTATAGGAAAGATTTCTATAATAGCAACAATGTTTTTCGGTAAGATTGGACCGATAGCCATGATAGTTGCATTTACCAAGAGAAATTTCCCAAAACCATATAAGGAAGCGGAAGAATCTATAATAG
>JAEXBH010000190.1 GCA_023394215.1 Bacillota bacterium
TACCCATACTTTGCATAATCATACTGATAACCGTAGCAATGCTGCCTACAGCATTCAGCATAAGCGACATAGCTAATATCTTATCTCCATAAGGACTGGCTCCATAAAAAATATTATACAAAGGCTCCGAGAAAACAATCATACCGGCCGTAATAGGGACAGTGATAATCATCAATATGGAAAGGGCTTGATAAATCTTATATCTAACCCCCTTATAGTCTCTGTTTACATAGCTATCAGAAATATAAGGAGCTATACTGCCTGTCATCCCCATAGATAAAGCTATTACCACCATACAAATCTTAGGTGCCCAATTTGAAATAATACTGGATATAAGTTGGGCTTCCTTAGCGCTGTAACCGAGATTATGAAGTCCGACCAAAATCAGCTTCATATCGACAATATTATATACGCTCATTGATATGGAAACGATTATTACCACCAAGCAATTAGCAAATATCTTTTTCAAAATATTGCGATCTTTTTCTATCATTTCCTCAGAATTATCTTTTATAAATAAAGAGGAATTATTTCTCTTTCTTCCAAATAAATATATGGTTGCCGCCACGGCGCCTATCCCCGCACCTCCTAAGGCAAATAAAACGCCGAAATTCGGATTAATTTTATAGTATCCGATTATCAAATATGTGCTTGCCAAGACAAATATAATTCTTACGAGCTGCTCAATTACTTGACTGTAAGATGATAGAGATATCAATTTATGGCCTTGTAAATAACCTCTCTCAACGCTCAAAAAAGGAACGATAAGCAAACAATAGGATATAACTCTGAATGCTGCCGCTATGTCCTTAACCTTAGCACCTCCGACGCTGTCCTGCACGAAATAAAAAGCTATATTGTCTGCAAAAATTTGCAAAAATAGAAATGATAAAATACTTAAAATCAGAATCCCGTAAATCCCTAATTTATAAGCTCTTTCTTTAGATTTATACCTGCTTAAAGCATTGTATTCAGCAATAACAATACTAATAGCTATAGGTATACCCGATGTTGATATTTCCAAAAATAAGGAATATACGTTATAAGCACACGAATAAATAAAACCTCCCTCTTCTCCGATTATGTTATAAAGAGGTATGTTATACAGGGCTCCCAAAATTTTCGTAATAACAATCGCCAAATATGCAATGGCCGTCCCCTCAACAAAGGTATTTATTTTTAACTTTTTCTTCATGCCATGCCCCCAACCAAAGCCTACCTATATAGATTTAAAAGCAACCTCTATAAGCTATACGTATTTCATAAATTCAATCTTTATAATATCATATTGATAAATTAAAGTCAAATTCTGCATTTGAGAATCCTCAAACTCCCAAATGTTCAACAACCGTTAAATCTATGATACCACTTAAATCTTTAATTTATATAACTTATTTGTAAACAAAGACAAATATGTCCTTTTATAAAAAATCTGTTGGAGTACCCTTTACTCAGTATCCAACAGATTTTACTTTATTCTTTAGCGAGCCGCTCTCTTTTTCATCATTAATAGAAGTCCCGCTCCTGCAAGTCCTATCAAACTAATAGATAAAATCACATTCGCTTGATCTCCGGTCTTAGGCGCCATATTCTTTATATTGTTTTGCCCTTGAGCTTTCATAGTTTGGCTCTTAACTTGAGGCTTTTGATTATTATTTTTTTGCTCTCCGATTTGACCTTGCTTATTTTCCATATTAGGCTTTGCCTTCGGAGCCTGCGGCTTAGGATCTACATTCGGCTTTTCAGGCTTTGCTTTCGGAGCCTGTGGCTTAGGATCTACATTCGGCTTTTCTTCAGCCTTTATAGCCTCCCATTGAGCTGTAAATGTGTGTTGTCCCTTAACAACATACTTATCTCCCGGATTATATTTTGACCCCTTCCAATAAGTAAACTTATATCCTTCTCTTTCAGGTGCTTCCGGAAGAGTGATAGTTTCGCCTTCCTTAGCTTCTATAGTCACAATGCCTGTCTTGCCGTTAAGTTTTCCTCCGTTAAGATCATAAGAAATCTTATGTGTCTTAACTGCTGAAGGGTCTTCAAGCTTGGCATATCTCTTCTCAATCAACAATCCTCCGGCAATATCTAAAACTTCATCCGCTTCCTTATCATTTACAAAGGCATTTACCGGTAGTACGAACTTACTTCCATTCATAGGGTCCACTAAAATCCTTACCGCATATTCTTTACCGGCTTCAAAAGATTTTTCATTGGCCTTAACTTCAACCCACTTATCATTTTCCTTTACAAACCAATTAACTTTTTTCAACAAAACTCCGTCTTGAGGTTCTTCAACCCTCACTCCGTCAAATTTTATTTCATCGCCAATCTTAGGTTCTGCAAGACCTATAAACTTAATCTTGCTTATTGATTGATCTTTGCTGCCATCTTTAGGCTTAGCACCTTCTGTAGGTTTTCCGCTTTCCGTTTTTCCGGCATCATCTTTAGGTTTTGCCTCACCACTCATTTCAGGTTTTTCTGTAGGCTTTACAGTTTCGCCTGTTCCGGGATTCGGCTTGATTTCCTCTGTTTTCTTAGGCTCTTCCTTGGCTCCCGGATTTCCCATAGGCTTTTCAACTTCCGGCTTCACTTCTTCTGTCATCTTAGGTTTTTCAACTTCGCCCATAGGACTTTTTTCTACAGCCTTAGGGCTCTTAGGTGCCGCTTCAAGTTTAGGAAAATCTTTATCAACTAAAACACCTTCTCCGAAAAGCAAGGTAGCATTAGATTTCTCATTGTTTACAGTTGCAGTCGGATTAGCATCAAATTTACTGCCTTCTTTAGTATCTACAAGCGCTGTAAACCTGTATTCTTTATCTGCTTCAAAAACATTTTCAGAATTGCTCATTGAACGCCAGTTGTTACCGTCTTTTACCAACCAATTACTCTTTTTAAGTTCAACTGTGCCTCCTACAGCCTCAACTTTTATATTATCTTTTTTAGGTGCTTGTCCTGCCTTAGGCGCTACTACACCGCTAAGCTTAACTTCTTTCACAATTTTAGGAGCCTTAGGTTCTACTTTTTCCCTTGACATATCCTGTTGAGCCTTTTCTGTAGGTTTTACTTCAGGCAATTTATCATAACTTTCAGTAATAAATAAACCGTCACCAAAAATCAAAGCATCTTCAGTCTTTTTTCCATTTACAAAAGCTTCCGTAGAATTTGAAAACTTAGATCCAGTTAAAGGATCTACAAGAATAGTTATCCTATACTCTTCACCTTCTCTAAAAGTAGTTTGATCTTCCCCAACAGAATTCCACTTACTGCCTTCTTTCTTAGCCCAAGTTGCATTCTTAAATTTAACTGAGCCACCCTCAGCTTTTACCTCTATCCCTTGAGTTTGTATCTTTTCCCCTACCTTAGGTTCAACCACTCCTGTAACATAGATCTTGCTTATCGCTTCCGCTTCAGCTGCAGTAGCCTTATTATTACTTGCCAAAAACATATTACTAAGTAATATAGCTAAAGCTAAGAGTAAACTTAAAGTCTTTTTCATTTATATCCTCCCTTTTTTTTCTTAACATTTACGTTTTATAAGTTCGGTTTATAAAATACTATACACTTTGTATAAAGTCAAATGCCCATCCTTTCAAAAGAGAAAAGCTCTATATACAAAATAAGCCACAACGCTTGAAATTACTTGATTAGTTAAGTTTTAAACCCCTTTATTACAATTTAGTAGCTTTTCTTTTCCTCAAATTTCACACATAAATTATACATAATTCTTACATAAAAATTAACTTTTTTGTTATATAAAAATAGCGGACTTAAGCTTAGGCTAAACTCTTTTTCAAACAAAAAAAAATATCTGCCAAGGTATATAACCCCAACAGATATTCCAAATACTATTACAATCCTAAAAGCTGAGCTATTCTTGCTTGATCGAAACCGACTATGTCCTCTCCGTCTATAGAGATTACCGGCACTCCCCTATAACCCTTAGCTATAAGTTCATTTCTTGCTTCTGCACTTGTAGATATGTTTCTTTCCTCAAATTCCACATTATTTTCCTTCAAATAATCCTTGGCTGCAACGCAGTAAGGACATGTATTTGATGAATATACTATTACTTTTTCCATAAATTTCTCCTCAATAAAATTTTTTCTATGTAAGTATTCTACCCCTAATCAGGGATATTAAACACTCTTGTCTATCTCTGCCGCTATATTTAAAAAATCATCCAAGCTTAAATCCTCAGCCCTTAAATTTGTTGAAAGTCCCAGCTTATCCAGTATATCCTTAAGTCTGTCCTTATCTATCCCCAAGTTTTTATTTGCACTAAGGGAATTCAAGATATTCTTTCTCCTCTGCATAAATCCGCTGTGAACCAGATCAAAGAAAAGCTTCTTATTGCCGGGCGGAAGCTCTTCCTTCATAGTAAGCTTTACCACGGCACTGTCAACCTTAGGCTGAGGCATAAAAACGGATTTTGGTGCCCTGACTATAAGCTCGGCTTGACTGTAATAATTAATAAATACGGTAAGCGATCCGTATTGTTTGTTTCCGGGTTTAGCCAGCATTCTGTCCGCCACCTCTTTTTGGACCATGAAAGTCATAGACTTTACATTTAAATCTTCCTCCAAAAACCTTGAAATTATTGGGGTGGTTATATAATAAGGGAGATTTGCCGCAACTTTAAACGGATTGTCTCCAAATTGATCTCTTACAAGTTTTTTAAGGTCGGCTTTTAATATATCAGCGTTTACCAAAACAAAATTATCAAAACTTGCCATAGTCTGACCCAGAACTATATTTAACCTTTCATCTATTTCTACGGATACAACCTTCTTGGCATTTAAACAAAGTTCCTCCGTAAGAGTTCCAAAGCCGGGCCCTACTTCCAAAACATAATCATCTTTTGTAATACCCGAATCTCTGACTATTGATCTTACAACATTGCCGTCTATAAGAAAGTTTTGTCCCAAACCCTTGGAAAATTTAAATCCGAAAAACTCGGTTAATTGTTTTATCACTTTGGGTGAATAAAGTCTGTCCTTATCCATCAATCCTCCTAAGAGCCTCAAAAAACTCTTCTCTCGTAATTAAAAATGCATTTAATCTTATAAGAAGCTGCTTTGCCGAACAATACTCTATCCCAAGCTCCTTGCAGAGTTTAATCCTTCTTTCCCTTGAAGCTTCAATCCCCGTAAGACCGTTAGCTACTATATCGGCAAAAGAAAAACTTTCCGACTTTTCTTCATAATTGGGCTTCGCCCTCTTTATAGCTTCGATTATAGTTTGATCCGATGCATTTTCAACACCTATATTATCATTTTTTCTTGCCGCCTCTCTATCTATATAAGCAAACTTGGAATTCGGTATATGATTTCTTATTATATTTCTGATCCTTTTACCGGCATAATCCGGGTCTGTAAGAACTATAATCCCTCTTTTTTCATTCAGAAGGCTAAGCTCGTCCAAAAGTTTTTGCCCCAAACCAAGTCCATGGGTGGCAATACAGTCAACTTGTCCTTTAAAAGCCCTCTTCACGGCCTCTATATCACTTTTTCCCTCGACAACAACTATTTCTTTTATTATAAATTCCGTCATATCTTCAACCCAAAAAAATTTTTAGCATTTTCAGAAGTAACCTTCCTTACAAGGTCAGGGTCCACATTCTTCAGTTCTCCGATTTTCTTTGCAACATAATGAACATACTTGGGTTGGTTTCTTTTACCCCTATAAGGCATAGGGGTTAGATAGGGGCTGTCAGTTTCAAGCAACAATCTTTCAAGAGGGATATTCTCTGCAACTCTCAAAATCTTATTGGCATTTTTAAAAGTTACGACCCCTCCCAAGGCTATATAAAAGCCCAACTTCAAATACCTTTGACAGACTTCCCAACTCTCTGAAAATGCATGAAGCAAGACTTTCATCCCTATCGCATGTTTTTCTAAAATTTCATAGGTATCTTCAATAGCATCCCTGGAATGTATAACTATAGGCAAATTAAGGTCCCTTGCCATCTCTATCTGTTCAATAAAAATCCTTTTTTGATCTTCTCTGGGCCAGGTATCCCAATGATAATCAAGGCCTATTTCTCCAACCGCAACAACCTTGCTGTTGCTTCTTGCAAGCTTAATGTAAAAATTCTTAGTTTCCTCATTAAAATATCCTATCTCATCCGGATGACTGCCTACCATGGCAAAAATCCTTTCATTTTCATTGGCAAGTTCAACCGCCATTTGACTGGATTTTAAATCAACTGCAGGGTTGACTGTAGCCAAAACCCTATCTTCTTCAAAGCTTTTTATGAGCCTATCCCTGTCTTCCTCAAAGCGTTCATCATCCAAATGAGCATGGGAATCAATTATATACTCAACCATTAATTAACACTTGCTCCGTCATCTATATCTTCCAAACCTGTTAGAAGAGTCAACTGTTCTCCCTTTTCAGCAGCCAAAAACATACCTTGTGACTCTATCCCTCTAAATTTATGAGGTTTAAGGTTGGTTATTACAAGTGTTAACTTACCCACTAAGTATTCCTTCTCATAATGGCTCTTAATGTTTGAAACTATAGTTCTTTCCTCTTCTCCAATCTTAACCTTAAAAACATAAAGCTTATCGGCATTAGGATGGTCCTCAACACTTATGACACGAGCCGTCTTTATTTCAAGTTTAGAAAAATCGTCAAGAGTTATTTCTGCCTTTGCGGGTTCGGCTTCCTTGGAAACTTCCTCTTTTTTCTCACCGTTTCTCTTTATATTAAGCTCCTTATTTGCCAAAGCAAGTCTTTCCTTTTCCTTTTCTATATCAAGTCTCGGGAACAGATTTTCAGTCTTATGAACCTTATTTCCGTCAGGGAAAAGCCCAAATTTTCCTGCACTGTCCCAACCCATATTTTCTATATTAAGCTGCTCAAGTATTTTAACGAATGTATGAGGCAAGAAAGGTTCTATAAGCTGATTTATAATTCTTAAACTTTCAACTAAATTATATAAAACCGTATCAAGTCTTTTTTTATCCTCCTTAGCTAAAATCCAAGGCATTGTTTCATCTATATACTTGTTTGTTCTTCTTATAAGCTTCCAAATCGTTTCCAAGGCATTTGAGAAGGAAAGTTCATCCATATATTTTTCAACTTCCCCAATTGTACCGATAGCAACGGCCTTTAAGTCCTCGTCAACTTCGCCCCCTTCACAGGTATTTTTGACAACACCGTCATTATACTTCTCCGCCATCGAAATGGTTCTTGAAACTAAGTTTCCAAGATCATTTGCCAAATCGGAATTTAATCTTTGTAAAAACTTTTCATTTGAAAAAGACCCATCCTGCCCGAAAGTAAATTCCCTAAGAACAAAATACTTTAAGGCATCTATACCGTAAAGCTCTATAAGAGGCTCGGCATAAACAACATTTCCTATGGACTTACTCATCTTGGTATCATCAAATAAAATCCAACCGTGAGCAAAAACTTGCTTAGGTATCTCCATATCAAGTGCCATTAAAAGGGCAGGCCAAATTATGGTGTGAAATCTCACTATTTCCTTACTCATAAGATGGATACCCGCCGGCCAATAGTGGTTGAATTTAGCCTCGTCCTTACCGTATCCTATACCGGTAAGATAGCAAGAAAGAGCATCTATCCAAACATATATAACATGCTTATCATCAAAAGGAACCTTTACCCCCCAATCAAATGTGTTTCTTGTAACGGAAAGGTCATTAAGCCCCTTATCAAGGAAATTTGTAATCATTTCCTTCTTACTTCTTTCAGGAAGCAAGAAATCAGGATTTTCTTCAAATAATTTTTTTATCCTGTCGGTATACTTTGAAAGTCTGAAGAAATAAGATTCTTCCTTATGCTTATGAACCGGCCTATGGCACTCAGGACAGTTGCCGTTTTCATCAAGCTGACTTTCAGTCCAAAAAGACTCATCAGGTGTACAATAATATCCCTCATATACACCCTTATAAATTTCCCCCTTATCATAAAGCTTTTGGAACAAATCCTGCACGTTTTTTTCATGCTCCGGATCTGTTGACCTTACAAAGCTGTCATAATCTATCTCAAGCGTTTCCCACAATTCCTTTATGGAATCCACTATCCCGTCAATAAATTCAAGAGGTTTCTTTCCGGCCTTTTCCGCAGTTTCTTGAATTTTTTGTCCATGTTCGTCGGTACCTGTAACAAAATAGGCATCAAAACCCTTTATCTTTTTATACCTCTTTAGGGTATCCGCAACAATAGTCGTATAAGTGTGCCCCAGATGCAAATTTGCATTTGGATAATATATAGGCGTAGTAATATAATACGGTTTTTTATCTATATTCATATCTTCCTCCATAGGATATAACAATAATGCCTAATTATATCCCAAAAACGGCTATTTTTCAATCAAAAAACCTTTGGATCCCGAAAATTTCGATTTCTTATACCGGCTTTTCATGCTATAATTTCATTAATGAAAGCCTATGCAGATTGCGGCTCAATGCTTTCAAAATATTTCTCGGGAGGCTTATAATGAATGTAGAATCTCTTATCTATTTCAAATATCTTGCTGACTACAAGAACTTCACCAAGGCTGCTGAATATTTTTTTGTAAGTCAATCTACTCTAAGCAGGCAAATTATGGCTTTAGAAGAAGAACTTGGTGTCAAATTATTAAACAGAAATAACAGATCCGTCGTCCTCACTCCCGAGGGTGAAGCCTTAAATGAGGAAGTGGATTCGCTTATACAACACCTGGAAATCATAAAGGATAAGATTATAAATACCTCAAAGGGCAATACGGGTTGCCTTAAGATAATGTCAATAGGCACAATTGAACCCCTAATAGACAAGCATATTAAAGTCTTTATTAAAAGCTTTCCCAACGTTAAATTTTCTTTGGAATATTACAGTTTCGACAAGATGGTAGATGCCATAAGATTTAAAATTTTTGATGCCGCCTTTATATTCGGTTTCGCATCAAATTTTGAAAATAGTGAAGACTTTTCCCATAAAACGGTAGCAAAGGAAAAATTTGTGATAATGTGCAACAGCTCAATAAAAAATAAGGAAGAGTTCTTAAAAACCCTAACCTTCTCACCTCTAATTCTACCACCCTTTATCGATCCGCCAATCATAGGTGAATGAAAAAATTTTATAAAAACAAAATTTAACAAGGATAAAGACAGTATAAACTACCTTAATACAACTCAATCGATTATTATGCATGTAAAAGCAAATTTAGGCTATTCCATAGTTCCGGAGAATCTTATAAAAGATAATTACAACATTAAAGACTTAAACTTTATAAATCTTGAAGATATTATCGATAGAGATGCAAGCACCGATATAGTTATGATTTATAATAAGAAAAACGAAAACCGGGCTTTAAGAAACTTTATTGATATATTGGAAATGACAAATTAGGATTTTGATTCAAGATATCAATAATCCATATATTAATGATTTCATATAGAAAAAGGATGCAACTTTCCCGCATCCTTTTTCTAATCTATACTAACCAATTTGCTTAAATTTCTTATCTCTTTCCTTCAAACTTTTTTCCAAATAAAAACTCAACAAAAAGCCTACAAGAGCTAACACACTGGCAAATAAGAAAGCCTTAGTATAATGTCCGTTATCAATAGTCTTAAAATAAACCGCCAATCTCGGACCTATAAGCCCGGCCAAGCCGAAAACTAAATACATAAGCCCATAATTTTCAGTAATATATTTTAAGCCGAAAGCACTGCCCGTAAGAGGCGTTACAACAGACGCAAAGCCTCCATAACTCATAGCTGCAAGTGCCATAGCAATTACTATAAGACTTCCGTTTTTCATAAAAACAAGACTTGCCATAGATGCTATTGCAAGCACAAATAAAAGCTTAAGCGAGTTTATTCTGCCAAGCTTATCTGATATAAATCCCGCAAGTAGTCTTCCAAGCATATTACATAGGGAAAACAGTCCTACATAAATCGCCGCTTGTTTCGCATCTATTTTTAATGTCGCCTGAATCAAAGGTGAAGCCTGCCCTATGACCATCAAGCCGCAGGTCAAACCGCAAGTAAAAATAAGAAGCATAATATAGAAAAGCTTAGTCTTTACCATCTGTCCCCTATTTAAATCAAAAGCAGATACATTTTTATCTTCATTGCCCTTGGAGTTTGCTCCCGATATGTGGCCTATAAAAACTGAAGCTAATGTTATCAGGACAAAAAAGCCAATCCCTACAACTTTGAAAGTAAAACTTATATCACGTGTGTTTATAAGATTTACAAATACCGGAGACCATAAAATTGCCCCCGAACCATAAGCTGCAGCCATTAACCCTGAGGATAGCCCTTGTTTTTCAGGATATAATTTTACAGAATATGACATAAGTGTAGGATAGATAAAACCTACTCCTACGCCGGCTAAAAACCCGTAAGTAAAATAAAGCTTAAATACACCGGCAACATATGCTGACAAAAATAGTCCTGAACCGAGAAAGGCCCCACCGATCATGCAAGCTTGATAGACTTTAATCTTTCTAATCAAACCGGCAAAAATTATAGGAGTAAAAGTTGAAAATAATATGGTTAGGGTAAAACATAAGGCTACGTCTATTTCCTTAAATCCATAATCCTTTACTATGGGCGTTTGTAAAACGCTCCAAGCATAACCGTAACCTGCTATCAAGCAGGTTACAAGAGACGCAAGCATATTTATAATTTTTTTATTTTTCATCATAATCTCTCCCTATTTATTCAAATAAGGTAGCTCCGTTATCTACATATAATATTTGTCCGCTTATCCTCTTAGATTCGTCACTTGCAAAAAACAGTATTGCATTTGCCTGATCCGATACATCGCATTCCCCAACCGAGAAATCCATATGGTTAGCCGTTTTGGCTGCAAACTCCTGATCGAAAGTTTTTATTTTTTCAGGAGCATTTAGAGGAGTTGGGGTAGGTCCGGGTGCAACTGCATTGCATCTCACACCGCTTCCACCTATTTCTATTGCTATATTTTTTGTCATGGAATCTACCGCAGCCTTTGAAGCACTATAAGAAATCCCTGCAACCCCCTTTCCCCCTATAGAAGAAATGTTAATGATAGAGCCGCTCTTGTTTTCCATCATACCAGGCAAGACATATTTACACATATAAAAAACTGAATACTGATTTGTCTTAACAACTTCATCATACCATTCATCACTACATCTTGTTATCCTTATATGTTTGTCAGCTATACCAGCGTTGTTTACCAATATATCAACCCTTCCGTATTTAGCAAGAGTATAATCAACTACCTTTTTACAGTCTTCAGATTTTTTCAAATCGGCAGTAACATATGAAACCTCTCCCCAAGCCGAAAACTCATTTAAACTTTCTTCATTTTTATCTTCTCTTCTGGAACAAAATACCACTTTCGCTCCTTCCTTCAAAAATACTTCTATAGTTTTCTTGCCTATGCCGGAATTCCCTCCGGTAACTATAGCAACTTTACCTTCCAATCTTGCCATATTTTCCTCCTAATTATACATTTTGACCAAGCCGGCAGCTCCCATACCGCCACCTATACACATTGTAACAAGTCCCAAATCCTTTTTGTTTTTTTCAAGGTAGTGCAGGGCTTTACATACTAAGATAGTACCCGTAGCCCCAAGCGGATGTCCCATTGCTATAGCTCCACCATAAGGGTTTACTTTCGCCATATCAAGCCCCAATTCTTCTATTGAAACAAGTGCCTGAGATGCAAATGCCTCATTTATTTCCACTACGTCTAAATCATATACAGATAGGCTAAGTTTATTCAGAAGCTTAAGACTGGCTGATATAGGTCCCAAGCCCATAAATTCCGGTTCCAAACCCGATACGGCAAAACCAAGAAACTCAGCTACGGGCTTAATATTAAGCTCTTTAGCTTTTCTTTCAGACATTAAAACTACAAAAGAAGCCCCGTCGCTCATTTGGGAAGAAGACCCTGCCGTTAAAATGCCGTCTTGGGCAAAACAAGGTTTTAGGGAAATTAAACTTTCTAAATTTGTATTTACCCTTATGCACTCATCCTTTGCAAATTTGTAAGCTTTCCCCTCCTTATCAAAACCGTCTACAGCTATTATTTGATCTTTAAACTCATCGTTTTTTAAGGCTTCTATAGCCTTTTGGTTACTCAAAAGAGAAAACTTATCAAGTTCTTCTCTTGTTAAATTATATTTTCTTGCAACATTTTCCCCTGTCTGCCCCATTGATACATAAGCTTCAGTATTTTCCAAAAGCCACTCGTTCAAAAATTCCTTTTGTTCCGACAAAACAGGTTCACTCATGGACTCTATGCCCCCTGCTATGACCACATCCTGCATACCGGAATTTATCATTGCGGCCCCTATTGCCAAAGCCTGTAAGGAAGATGAACAAAATCTGTTTACGGTTTGTCCGGGTACAGAGTCTGGAAGTTCCGCTCTTATAACTAAATTTCTCGCCGGATTTAACCCCATTTTCCCCTCCGGAATGGCACAACCCAATATCAAATCGTCAACACAATTTAAATCCAAAGTCGGCAATTTATCCAGAACTCCTCTAAGCACCTGAGCTCCGAAATCGATGGGGTTCACCTTAGCCAAAGATCCTTTTCTCGCCTTGGCTATACCGGATCTCCCGTACTCAACAATCACACATTTTTCCATTATTTTCCCCCTATCAAATCAAGGCTGTGCATAAAAGAAGCGAATACAACTTTTCTCTGGAGCTCGCACTCCTTGAGGTTAAAGCAATGGGTATATCAGCTCCCACAAGACATCCTGCCAAGGTATTTTCCTCATCTACATTCCATATCTTACTCATTATATTACCGGAAACCATCTGAGGCACCAAAAGCATATCGACATCGCCCGCATACTCGGAATTATAACCCTTAATAAGGGCCGATTCCTTTTGTGTAGCCAAGTCGAAAGAAATAGGTCCCTCCACTATGGCTCCGTCAAGTTTTCCGTCGATGCTCAACTTTTTAAGCTCTGCTGCATCCAAGGTTTCCTTCATCTTGGGATTTACAACCTCAACGGCACAAAGGGCTCCGACTACCGGTTTTTCAACTCCCAATTTCTTAAAGGTTTTAGCAGCGGCTTTGACAATATTAATTTTATCTTCCAAGCTCGGATAAGGAATAACTGCACTGTCGCTCATAGCTAATAACTTGTGATAATTTTTCAGTTGCATAAGCCCGAAATGCGTCACAAAACCTGATGAATTCAGTCCCTTCTCCTTATCTAAAATAGGCTTCAAAAGATCCTTGGTTTCAAGCTTGCCTTTTAGAATAAAATCTCCCCTGCCTGCCCTTATAAGCTCAACAGCTTTTTGAGAAGGATTAAAATCCTTCGGACAATCTACAAGATCATACCTCCTTGAAGTCAGACCCATTTCCTGTAAAACCTTCTTAACATCAGCTTCAACTCCTACCAAGACCGGATATATAAATCCTCTATCTTCAGCATCAAAAATAGCCTCTAAAGCATGACGGTCCGTAGCTCCTGCAAGTACACACCTCGCCACCTTTCTATCTCTGATTACACTTTCCATCAGAGTATCAAAACTTTTTAACATCTTATTTCTCCTAATCCAATTGTTTCAAACCTAAAATTTCTCTGGCTTCTCTTGGACTTGCAACTTCTTTTCCAAAATTTTCTACCGCTCTAACGGCCCTCTCAACAAGGCTCACATTTGATGCCAATTCTCCCTTGCTGTAGTAGACATTGTCTTCCAAACCTACTCTTATATGTCCACCCAATGCTAAAGTAGCATACATAATAGGCAAATGACCCTTACCTATACCGAAAGCAGACCATGTGGCATCTTTTGGAAGCTTATTTTTAAGAATTAAAAGATTTTCAACACTGGCTTCCATGCCTCCCAAAACACCTAAAACAAACTGATAATGAGATTTACCTTTTAAAACTTCTTTTTTCTTGTAATAGTCAACTATACCCATCATTCCGGTATCAAAAATTTCAAATTCCGGTTTTATCTCGTTTTCGCTCATAAGGATACCAAGCTTATTAAGAAACTGAGGACTATTTGTAAAAACTCCACCCGGCATCCAGTTAAAAGAACCTGCATCATACGAAGCCA